>JBEHXB010000088.1:0-8046 GCA_048498895.1 Pseudomonadota bacterium | reverse complement strand
GACCGGACTTATCGCCACGCCATAGAAGCCGGCCCGCACCCGCATGTCCTTGCCGGGGGTCTGCGGCTGGCCGGGTTCGGTATAGGGGCCGCGCTTGCCGTCGCCACTGGTATCAAGAATCAGCGCGGTCCAGCCTTGCGAAGATTGCGCGTCACCGGTCTGGAGGAATTTCCTGGTGTTCAACCATCCAACCACGTCGCCGCCGCCGCTTGTCCATAACGTGTTGTCTTCGTCGTGAGCGAAGTTCAAATGATGGGTGCTGAAGCAGGTATCTATTGGCGTGTATTTGCGGGTCGCGGGATTGTAGACCGCCAGATGGCGCCCGGAATTCTCGACAGGAAACAGCTTTGCCGAAATCAGCCCGGATCCCGCCTTGCAGAAGGCCGGGTTGTCGCGGCCGCGGATGCGCGCGGTAAGCCACACCAGCCCTTTTTCATCGAACATGGGATTGTGGATGTTCGTGCGACTGTCCCAGACGGGTTCGTCGCCCCAATAGGGTGATGGCGCCAGATTTGGATTATCCCCGGTTGTGGGCGTGTCGGCATCGCGCGGCACGGCCGTGATGTGGCTCTGGATGTTGCGCACGGGATCGAGTGTCGGCACCCGGTCGGTGCTTTCCTCGGGCGAACCATAGAGAAGCCCGTTGGCATTTACGCGCGGATCGCGCTTGTCCGTTGATATCTCGTCATGCAGATAGGCCTTTGGGCTGTTCCAGTCCCACAAGGTGACAACGATGTTTCGTTCAACGCCCTGGGGGCGAGGCGGGCGCGAAAAGGGCAGCTCTCCCTTTTTTATGCGATCGGTCCAGTCGCCAAACAGCGACAGGGCCAAGTGGGTGTCAAGCCGGCCGATGCTGTTCACCATGCCGGCACCGGCCTGGCCGGATTGGATGCGCCGCTCCCAGGCGTCGGTCGAGGATTCGAACTTGCCCAGCGCCGCCGGTATGGTGCGCGTCGCCGCATCGCCCAACTGGTGACAGGTGTAGCAGCCATCGGTCTTGACGACATCCAGCCACTGGCCCTGGCTGGTCATCCGCGGGTCCATGCCGTTGCCCGATGGCCCGGTGCCTGGAAACTGGCTCTTGGGGGGAATCCGCAACATGGCGTACCAGTAAAGCGCCGGATAATATTGGGCAGCTTCCCGTTCGCTGGGTGCGGCTGACGCCCGAAGCGCCAATAACTTGCCGGGTGTCGTGGACTGCTTGGGCGAGTCCACCAGGCCGTAACCACGGACCCAAATACTGTATCGCGCTTGTGGCAGGTCGGGGATGACGAAGCGCCCGCGATCATCGGTTACCACGATGCGCGCGAATTTCGTGGGAAGGTCTGTCGTTTCGGCGATCACCCAAACGCCGGCCTCGGGCCCCTTGGCGCCGGTGACTGTTCCACCAATATCGTTGTCGTCTATCGCGGGGTTGTCGCGTGCCCCCTCTCGAGCCACGAATACCCAGGCCACTGCGGCCACCAGCACCAATCCCAATCCGCCCAAAATGACTTTGCGCATCGTCGCCACCTTGCAGCTTCAGGCGGCGCAATCCTAACCCTTTGGCAATCTTCCCGCAATTTTCGGTCGGCCATTTCCGGGAAACCGGGTGCGGTTCCTGCGGTTTGCCGGCTATCGGCAGCTGCCGGCCGGCGGGATGTGAGGCAGCGGCCGTCCGGCGGTCGCACCGGTGGGCTTGCCATCGTCCACGGCGGCCACACCGTTGACGAACAGCTCTTTCACGCCCTCGGACAGCACGGCGGGATGGGTGTAGTCAGCCCGGGGCCTGTAGGTTTGCGGATCGAAAACCAACACATCGGCAAAATAGCCTGGCCGCAGATAGCCGCGCCTGTCCAGCTTGAATATGTCGGCGGTCAATCCGGTCGAGTGGCGGATGAAAAACGCGGTGTCGATGACGTGCTTCTGCTTCACATAGACGGCGTATTTTGTGGGGAAGGTGGCGTATTGGCGCGGATGGCCCGGACCGCCGTCGGAACTCGTCACCGTCCAGGGCTGCTTCATGAAATTTTCCAGGTCGGCTTCGGAAATATTGAAGCTGATGATCGAGGCATGCCCGCCGGACTCGCGCAATATCCGGATCGCCGCATCCAGGGGATCGACTTTCCATTGCCGCGCGACATCGGACAGGTATTTCCCGCGCCAGGCATTGGGCGGCGAGTCGCCCGTTTCGTCCGCCACACTGAGCAGGATGGTGCCGGCGCCCCCGCGGCGGGCGAGATTTTGCGCCATCTCCACCCTGATCCTGGGCATCAGGCCCGGGTCCTGGAAACGTCTCAGCATGGCGGCCGTGCCGCCATCCGCGGCCCAGCGCGGAACCAGCGCCGCTTCGAGGCCGGTGTTGGAGGCAAGCCACGGATATTGATTTGCGGTGACGTCCTGGCCCGCCGCGCGTGCCGCCTGGATCAGCCTGATGACGTCGGTTGACTTGCCCCAGACATCGTGGCCCAGAGCCTTGATGTGTGAGATGTGCACGGGAAGGCCGCCCTCCTTGCCAATCCGCAGGACTTCCCGCGTCGAGGCCATCAGGCCGATCGAATAGGTGGATTCATCACGCTGGTGGGTGTCGTAAATGCCGCCGCGCATGGCCGCTTCCCTTGCCAGCGCGATGACTTCGTCGGTTTTGGCGAAACTCTGCGGCGCATAGAAAAGTCCGGCGGAGAGCCCGATCGCTCCTTCGCACATGCCCCTGGCGACAAGCGCCTTTTCCCTCAGCAGCTCCGCGGGAGAGGGGGCGCGGGCAACATCTCCCAGGACGGCGTGCCGAACCGCACCAAATCCCACATAGGAGACGATATTGGTGCCGATCCCCTGTTTGCGATACCGGTCGAATTCCGCCTTCAGGTCGGGCGTGCCGTTGCCGTCAATGCCAAGGAATACGGTGGAAACGCCCTGCATCGTCCATGCCGGATTCGCACGCTGGGACCGGTCGCGTGCGTCAAGGAAATGGTCGGCATGTGTATGTGCATCGATGAAGCCCGGCGACACGATCATGCCATGCGCGTCGATGACGCGCCGGGCGGGCACCGACGCCTTCGGGCCGACATAGGTGACCTTGTCGCCCGTGATGACAACATCACCGACAAACGGCTTGGCGGCGGAGCCATCATAGATCAGGCCGCCCCTGACAAGCACATCCGCCCGGCGGTCCTGGCCGGCGGCCGGTCCCGCCAGCGCGGCGCACAAAATCATCGCCGCGACGGCACACATGCCCTGCGATTGACGCATGATTTCCCCCGTTTCGCGGTTCTCGCGCTGCCGCTTCTGCGGGCCCCGGCCAAAACTCTAGGCTGACAGGCCGTAGCGTCAAGCGGGTCGCGATTGCCGCCAGGCCCCGATGGCGCCCGGCGCGTCGCGCCGCTACAGTTGGAGGCAACTGGATGCGGGGCGGAAGCGCAATGGGGGCGGCATGCGCAAGGGGCTGACATGGCTGGTGTTTCTGGCCACGCTGCTGGGCGCGGGGTTCGGCCTGGCCTGCCATTCCCTTTTGTCGGATCCGGCCATCCTCGCCTTTATCCTGAAGGGGCTGGGGCTCCTCACCGCCTTATTCCTGCGCGCGATCAAGATGCTGATCGCGCCGCTGGTGCTGTTCACGCTGATCGGCGGAATCGGCCGGATGGGCGATGCGGGCGATGTCGGCCGGGTCGCCCTGAAGGCAATGACCTGGTTCGTGGCGGCCTCGCTCGTCTCTCTGGCAATCGGCCTCATCATGGTCGAGGCAATCAGGCCCGGCGCCGGCATCCACCTTCAGGCCGGAAACGGCGCCGGCGCCGTGTCCGCCGTGCCCATGAGCATGATGGCGTTTCTGACCAACCTTGTGCCGACTTCGATCCTGGATGCCATGGCGCGCAATGAAGTGCTGCAGATCGTGGTCTTCTCCCTGATCGCGGGAATCGCACTGACCCAATTGGGCGAGAAGGGACAGATGGTGCTGAACCTGACGGAACAGCTTGCGACCCTTGTGCTGAAGATGGCCATGTTCGTCATGAACCTGGCGCCGGTGGCCGTATTCGCCGCGGTTGCGGCCGCGCTTGCCGAAGGCGGTGTCGGGATGATCGGCCGCTACGCCGCCTATGTCGGCGGATTCTATTTCGCCCTGGCCATTCTGTGGGCGGCGCTGATGGTGGCGGGCGCCGCCGTGCTGGGCGCGCCGCGGCAGAGAGCGCTGATGCGCGCGGTGCGGGAACCGGCCTTGATCGCATTGGCCACCACCAGTTCGGAAACGGCCTATCCCGTGCTGCTGTACAAGCTGGAAGCGATCGGGGTCTCCAACCGCATCGCCAGCTTCATTCTTCCGCTGGGCTATTCCTTCAACCTGATCGGATCGATGTGCTACTGCATATTCGCCATGATTTTCATTGCCCAGGCCAGCGACATATCGCTTTCCGCAGGGCAGTTGACGCAGCTGGTTTTCCTGATCTTCGTGGCCAGCAAGGGCATCGCGAACGTGCCCAGGGCTTCGCTGGTGGTGGTGGTCTCGCTGTTGCCCTATTTCCATCTGCCGGAATCGGGCGCACTGCTCATTCTGGGCGTGGACCATTTCCTGGACATGGGGCGCACCTGTACGAACACGGTGGCGACGGCCATTGCCGCCGCCAGCGTCGCCAAGTGGGAAAGCGGCAGGCTGGCGAAAGCCGCATAGCCGCATCGACAATCGACGGTACTTGAGAGGAATGTCCTTATGAAGCTCGATAACACGGCCAACGGTGTCTATTCCATTGCGCCGACCCCCTTCCTGGATGACGGCAGCATTGACTGGAATTCGGTGGACCGCATGACCGATTTCTATTTCGAGGCGGGCTGCGACGGCTTCACCATTCTCGGCGTGCTGGGGGAGGCATCCAAAATGGATGCGGAGGAGGCGCTGGCGCTGGCCGCGCGCGTCATCAAGCGCGCCGGCGGAAAGCCCATCATCGTCGGCGTTTCCGCGCCTGGGTTCGCAGCGATGCGCTCACTGTCGCGCAAGGTGATGGACATGGGCGCAGCGGCGGTGATGATCGCGCCGGGCGCGGGCCTTAAGACCGACGACCAGATCACTGCCTATTTCCGCAACGCGGTGGACGCGGTCGGCGATGATGTTCCCTGGGTGCTTCAGGACTATCCGCATTCCACCGGCGTCACCATGTCTAACAATGTTGTGCGCAAGGTCGTTACGGAAAATCCGTCACTGGTCGTGCTCAAGCACGAGGATTGGCCCGGTCTGGACAAGATCACCACGCTGCGCGGGTGGGAGAAGGACGGATCGATGCGCAGGATTTCCATACTGGTCGGCAACAACGGTCTTTTCCTGGATTTTGAACTGGACCGCGGCGTGGATGGCGCCAATACCGGCTATGCGTTTCCCGACATGCTGGTGGAGGCGGTCACGCTCAGCAAGGCGGGCAGGCGCGACGAGGCCCACGACCTGTTCGATGCGCACCTGCCGCTGATCCGTTATGACCAGCAGCCTGGGGTGGGACTGGCGGTGCGCAAATACGTCCTGAAGCGGCGCGGCGTGCTTTCCTCGGCGGCGATGCGAAAGCCGTCGCCCGCCTTTTCACCTGAAACCAGGAACGAAGTGGACTATCTGCTGGCGCGGTTGGCCAGACACGACGTGCGTGCAAAGGTGTGAAGCGGGCGGCCTGCGCCGCGAAAGTTCGGGCCCGCCGATCCGGTCGTTCAGCTCACCACGCTCGGCGCCTGGGCGCCGATCAGTCTGTTGATTTCGGGCAGGCAGGAGCCGCAATTGGTGCCGGCCTTCAGCGCCGCCCCGATCCGGGCGGGGCTGTCCAGGCCATTGTCCCTTATTGCCGCGATGATCCTGTCCTCGCTGACCGAGAAGCAGGCGCATACCATGCGGCCCGCCGGCGCCGCTCCGGTGACGGATACGCCGGCCAACAAGGTCACGCGTTCCGCCGCCGGCAGCTCCCTGCCCAGCAGCGGGCGGGCCAGAACAATGCCTGTCAGGTCCGCGCCCGGCGGCCCCAGGAACAGGCACGCGGCAAGGCGCCCCCGCACGATCCCGGCATAGCGGAAGATCGCCTTGCGGGGATCGGAATAGGTCAGAAGTTCCGCGTCGGCCGGGATTTGCAGAAGCTCGCGCAACTTCCCTTCGGCATGAATTTCTTCGGCAAGGGCAATCCATCCCGCAAGTTCGAAGGAGAAGCCGTTTTCGAGCGGCGCTTTTGCCCACCAGGCCGACGGGCCGAGCGCCGGATCGTCGCCATCGAGCCTGAGGAGCGTACCGCGCCAGCATTCGGCAACCGCGCTCACGCGCACCGGCGTGCCTTTCAGGTCGGGCTGACCGGAGACAGGATCGGTCAGGGCATGTACCAGCCGGTCAATCGGGCCGCTGGACGAGAACTGATCCGTCCAGTGCATCGTCGCGAAGACATCACCCGGGCGCACGCTGTCATCGATCGCCGCCCGTGTGACCAGTGCACCGTGGCGGCTTTCCACGCGCACAAGGGCGCCATGGGTGGCGGCGCATGCGGCTGCGTCCTGCGGATGCAAAGTGAGGGTTGGAACACCCGCATGGGCCATCAGCCGTGCCACGCGTCCGGTGCGGGTCATGGTGTGCCATTGATCGCGCGTCCGGCCGGTGTTGAGGGTCAGCGGAAAATCGCCGGCCGATGCGGCCATGCGCGGCGACAATGCCAGCATGCGCGCCCGTCCGTCCGGTGTGGGAAAGCCGCCGCACCCGAACAGGCGCGGGCCCGGCGATCCATGGCGCGGCACCGGCCATTGCAGCGGCGCCAACGCGTCATAGGCGGCATCGTCAATATCGGCCAGGCCGCCCAGGTCGAACACCCGCGCACCGTCATTCTCGAACGCCGACAGGGCCGCGTGCTCGCGGAAGATGCCGGCGGGCCCGCGCCAGGCGAAGGCGTCGCCCCAGCCCATGCGGCGCGCCACCTCCGCGAACATCCACCAGTCGGGCCGGGCCTGGCCGGGCGCGGCGCGAAAGGCACGCTGGCGCGAGATGCGCCGTTCGGAATTGGTGACGGTGCCGTCTTTTTCGGCCCATCCGGCGGCCGGCAATACCACATGCGCCAGCGCCGTCGTGTCGGTGGACCAGGCGTCCGCGACGATCACCAGAGGACATTTCTTCAGCGCCTCGCGCACCGCGGCGGCGCGCGGCATGGAGTCGGCGGGATTGGTGGCGGCAATCCAAACTGCCTTGACGCGGCCATCGCCGACCGCTTCGAACAGATCGACTGCCTTCAGGCCGGGGTTCGCGGCCACGGCAGGGCTGCGCCAGAAGCGCCTTACCCGATCGATCTCGACGGGGGAAAATCCCATATGGGCCGCAAGCTGGTTTGCCAGGCCACCTACCTCGCGCCCGCCCATGGCATTGGGCTGGCCGGTAAGGGAGAACGGCCCCATGCCGGGCCGTCCAATGCGGGCCGTGGCCAGATGGCAGTTGAGGATGGCGTTGACCTTGTCGGTGCCGGCGGCCGACTGGTTTACGCCCTGCGAATAAAGCGTCACAACGCGTTCGGTCCGCGCGAACATTTCGTAGAAGCGGATGACATCCTGGTGGCGAAGGCCGGTGGCGGCTGCAACGAACGCCGCCGACGGCGCGGCGGCACGGGCTGCGGCGATGCTTTCCTCAAGGCCGCTGACATGGGTGGCCGTCCAGTCGCGGTCCAGAAGGTCCTGCTCGGCGAGAAAGGCAAGAAGGCCGCTCCAAAGCATCACGTCGCCGCCGGAGGCGATGGCCAGATGCAGGTCCGCCGTTTCCGCGGTGGCAGTGCGCCGTGGATCGATATTGACGATGCGGGTGCCGCGCTTTTCGCGCGCTGCCATCAGCCGCTGGTAAAGCACGGGGTGGCACCAGGCCATGTTGCTGCCCACCTGAATGACGAGATCGGCTTCCTCCAGGTCTTCGTAGCAGCCCGGCACGACATCCTCGCCGAAGGCGCGAACATGGCCCGCGACGGAGGACGCCATGCAGAGCCGCGAATTGGTGTCGATGTTTGCGGCACCGATGAAGCCCTTCATCAGCTTGTTGGCCGCGTAATAGTCTTCCGTGAGAAACTGCCCCGAGACATAGAAGGCGATTGC
>JBEHXB010000087.1:0-8115 GCA_048498895.1 Pseudomonadota bacterium | reverse complement strand
CCACATCAACTGGGGCACGGCAGGATCGAAGATCGATGCAGCCAGCGTATAAGCCTCGGCATCGCGGCTCTCCGCCCGATAGGAAGCGGCAATGCGGTGCGCCAGAATGGCACGGTCTGTGGCCGTCAGCGTGGCGTCCACCGAACGCATCAGCGCCAGCGCCTGATCGGGCTGCCCTGCCTTTATGGCGGCAAGGATCGGGGGCATTACGCTTCGTCCGGCCTCCGCCGATGGATAGGGTTCCGGCAACTCCACGTCCTCGTATCCGCCTGTGCGGCTGCCGACGCTGGCAGGAGCGGGGATGTCGGTAACGACCGCCAAGGTAATCAGCTTGTGATGGCGGCGCACCTTGCGGGTGGAACGGGCGACCGCCAGTCGATAAACGCGATCGGCAATGGCCAGGTCGCGGTACTGGCTCAGCCAATCCTTCAGGGCGCCGATCCGGACGCTGCGGGGCGAGGCCGACAGCAAATGCAATCCTTCGGCATAGCCCAGAAGAATGGGATTATTGATCTTGGCAAACAGCGTCTTGGCGCGCGAATACTGCCCGGCGCGCTCGGACGCCATGACCTGACGATAGAGCGTAACATCGCCAGGGCTGAGGATGCGAGGCGAAGCCGGTCCGGCGCGCAGTTGAGCAGGCGCGGCTGCCGGCGTTTCCGCAGCAGCAGCGCCGCACAGCGCAGCCAGCAGGCCGATGGTGAATGCGACGCGCCTGAAAATCGTTCCGCCCCGGACAGCAAATGCCGCCAAAGCTGAGCGGCGCCATATGGTTAGCAAGCGTCGCGCGATCCCGCAACTCTTTATGGTTATTTTGGTTTCCGCCAGCTTGCAGCCCGATTTCAGTCCAGCGCGGCAAGCCTGTCCCGTATTGCCTGCAGATCCCGCCAAGCAAGCTTCTTGTGAGCGGGCTGACGTAAAAGATAGGCCGGATGCAGCGTGGGCATCAGCGGTACAAGCCGGTCCCCCACGCGATATTCCATCCAGCGGCCGCGGATCTTCATGATGCCATCAGAGTTGCCCACCACATGGTGAGCCGCGACGGCGCCCAGAAGGATTATCAACTTGGGTTGCGCCAGTTCGATGTGGCGACGCAGGAAGGGCAGGCATTGGGCGGCTTCGTCGGGGGTGGGATCGCGATTGTTCGGCGGACGCCAGTTGATCACGTTGGTGATGTAGGCGTTGCGGGTGCGGTCCAGCCCGATGCTGGCCAGCATCTTGTCCAACAGCTGACCCGCGCGCCCGACGAAAGGCTTGCCGACCCGGTCTTCCTCGCGGCCCGGGGCCTCGCCGATCAGCATGACCGGCGCCAGGTCGGTGCCGTCGGCAAAGACGGTGTTGGTGGCGCCCCGCCTGAGCGGGCAGCCTTCGAAGCTTTCCACGGCGGTGCGCAGTTCCGCGAGGCTGGTGGCCGCCGCCGCAAGGCTTTGTGCAGTGCCGATTGCGTCGCCTGTGGGGGCGCTTGCGGCAGGAATGGCCGCTGGCCTTGCCGGCGCGGAACGGGACGGCATGGGCGGCGTGGCTGGCTCTGGGACGGCGGGCGGCGCCTTGGCCGTCAGCCGGTTCACAGGCGCCTCGGCGACCGCTTCGTCGGCGCCGGCTTCCACCAGCCAGTCGAGTGTGGCGAGGGGATCACTTTCCATGGCCTGATCTTAGGCTTTTGGACCTCGTCAATGCCAGTGTAGAAGAAGTCCAAAGAACAAGGCGCCCCATGTCCGACATCGCCCGCGAAAGCATGGACTTTGACGTCGTCATCATCGGCGGGGGGCCGGCCGGGCTGGCGGCGGCGATCCGTCTCAAGCAGCTTTCCCCGGACAGCAGTGTCTGCCTGCTGGAAAAAGGCTCGGAGATCGGCGCCCATATTCTCTCGGGCGCGGTGATCGATCCACGCGCGCTGACCGAACTTATCCCCGACTGGAAGCAAAGGGGCGCCCCTGTCGACACGCCGGTCAGTGAAGACCGCTTCGTCTGTTTCGGCAGGAATGGCGCCTTTACACTGCCCCATGTTCTGCTCCCCCCGCTTATGAGCAATCGCGGCAATTTCATTGTCAGCCTCTCCAACCTGTGCAAGTGGCTGGGCAAAGAGGCCGAGCGCCTTGGGGTGGAAATCTATCCGGGGTTCGCCGCTTCCGAACTGATCCTCGAGGATGGCGTCGTAAAAGGCGTAATCACCGGCGACATGGGCGTGGCAAGGGATGGCCACCACAAGGACGGCTACACGCCCGGCATGGCGCTGCGTGGCAAGTATACCTTGTTCGCGGAAGGCGCGCGCGGCTCGCTATCCAAGGTGCTGGGCCAGACTTTCGGTCTGCATGAGGGACGAGAGTCCCAGAAGTTCGGCATTGGCCTGAAGGAGCTATGGGAACTGCCAAGGGCCAGTCACAGGCCGGGCCTTGTGATGCACGGGCTGGGCTGGCCGCTGGACAGCGAAACAGGCGGCGGCTTGTTTCTCTATCACTGGGGAGAGAATTTCTGCTCGGTGGGTTTCGTCGTCCACCTCAACTACAAGAATCCATGGCTCGATCCCTTTGCGGAATTCCAGCGCGCCAAGACCCATCCGGCCGTTGCCGCGCTGTTGAAGGACGGCAAGCGCATCGGCTATGGCGCGCGCGCGCTGACTGAAGGGGGCTATCAATCCGTCCCGAAACTGGTGTTTCCGGGCGGCGCGCTTATCGGGTGTGCTGCTGGCTTCATGAATCTGCCCCGCATCAAGGGCAGCCACAATGCGATGAAAACGGGCATGCTGGCGGCTGAGTGTGCAGCCGCGGCGCTCAAGGCGGGGCGCGCGGGCGACGTGCTGTCCGAATATGATGACGCCTGGCGTTCGAGCTGGGTGGGCAAGGAGCTCTGGCGCGTGCGTAACGCCAAGCCGCTCTGGTCGAAGCTGGGAACCTGGCTGGCGCTTCCGCTGATCGGGCTGGACCTGTGGACCAATCAGCTTTTTGGATTTTCCATTTTTGGAACCATGAGCCACGGCGCGCCCGATTACGCCTGCCTGCGCAAGGCGTCCGAAAGCCTGCGCATCCAATATCCGCGTCCTGACGGCAAATTAATTTTCGACCGGCCCTCCAGCGTGTTCCTGTCGGGCACCAATCACGAAGAAGACCAGCCTCCTCACCTGAAGCTGACAGATCCGGCCATTCCCATTTCGGTCAATTTGCCCAAGTATGGCGAGCCGGCGCAGCGTTATTGTCCGGCCGGCGTGTATGAGGTGGTCGAGGAGGCGGGGATACCCCGGTTCCAAATCAACGCGCAGAACTGCGTGCACTGCAAAACCTGCGACATCAAGGATCCGTCGCAGAATATTACCTGGGTTCCACCGGAGGGCGGTGGCGGCCCCAACTATACCAATCTCTAGGAGGATTCGGGTTGCTGCGTCCGATCTCAGTTCTGCTTGCCGCCGGCCTTCTGGCTGGATGTGCCAACATGACATCGTCGGGCATGCCGACCACGGCCACGCCGCCGGCTGCCGCGACCAGCAGGCAGGCGCAGGCCTTTTCCACCTACCTGTCGGCGCGCTTTGCCGCCGGCGAGCATGACCTTCAGCAGGCGGCCGCCTATTACGGCAAGAGCCTGGCAGACGACCCATCCAATCCAAGTCTTCTGGCGCTCTCTTTTTTCTATGCCAGCACCGCGGGCGACATAAACGCCGCCGGCAAATATGCCCAGAAGGTCGTCGCCGCCGATCCTGACGACCGCGCGGCGCGCCTGGCGCTGGCGGTTATCGATCTGAAGAACAAAGACTATGCGGGAGCGCGGGAGAATCTGGCGCTGTCGGCCAAGGGGCCGTTCACCCTCCTGACGCTGTCACTGATGGATGCCTGGGCGGCGGCAGGGCAGAAAGACGCCGCCTCGGTCGAAAAAGATCTGGCGACGCTGCGTGCCCAGAAGGGTGCCGAGAACCTGGCCACGTTTCACGCCGCGCTGCTGCATGATTTCATGGGCGAGACCAATCTGGCCGATGCCGACTATCAGAAGGCCATGGCGGGCACGACGGTAACGCCTCGCGTGCTGGAAGCTTATGGGCGGTTCCTGGAGCGGACCGGACGGGGCAAGGAGGCGGCCGCGCTCTATCTCGCCCAAGCCTCAAATCAGGGCCTCACCGCAGTTACCCAGCCGGGACTGGCCCGACTGAAGGCGGGCGAGAAGCCGGACAGCCTGATCCGCTCGTCCCAGGATGGCGTGGCGGAAGCCCTTTTCGGAATTGCCGCGTCACTGACCGGGGCACAGAGTGCGGATGTCTCCATCCTTTATCTGCGCATGGCCATCTACCTACGGCCGGACCTCGACCTGGGCCAGATTCTTCTGGCCGACCGCTTGGAGACCCTGGGAAAGTTCGACCAGGCGATCGCTATCTACCAGGCGATTCCGCAATCCTCCCCCTATTATCGCATGGCCGCGGTGCAGGCCGCGCTTGACCTGCAGCGCGACGGACGCAATGACGATGCCGTCAATGGCCTGAAGAAGCTGGTTGCCGCTGATCCTGACGACGCGGAGGGCTGGACGGCATTGGGCGACACCTATCGTGCAGGCGAAAAATATGCCGATGCCGTGAGCGCCTACGATCACGCCATCGCGGTCCTGGGGAGACCCCAACGCAGGGACTGGACGCTTTTCTATGCCCGGGCGATGGCCGAAGAGAGACTGGGACGCCTGGACGAGTCCGAAGTCGACATCCAGGCAGGTCTGAAACTGTCGCCGGAACAGCCCGAGTTGCTCAACTATCTCGGCTATAGTTGGGTGGATCGGGGCCGGCGCATTCCCGAAGCGCTGACCATGCTGGAAAAAGCCCGCGCGCTCAGGCCCTACGACGGCTACATCGTCGACAGTGTGGGATGGGCTTATTACAAGCTGGGCCGCTATCAGGAAGCCGCGCGGACGCTGGAGGCGGCCGTGCTCCTTGTGCCCGGCGATCCCACCATAAACGATCATTTCGGCGACGCGTTGTGGCGGGCGGGGCGCAAGCTGGAGGCGCGCTTCCAGTGGAACCATGCCCTGACGTTCAGCGATGACGAGACGGACAAGGCTGCCATCGCGCGCAAGCTGAAGTCCGGCCTGGCCAAGTCTCCGGCCTGAAATGCGTGCCCTGATCCGCGAGCTGGCGCCAGCCAAGATCAATCTTTTCCTGCATGTGGGTGCGCGCCGCGACGACGGCTATCATCCGTTGCAAAGCCTGGCCGTTTTCACCGGCGGCGAAACGGCGGCCGATGTCCTTTCGCTGGCGCCGGCGGATGCCGTGTCGCTGTCGCTGGATGGTCCCTTCGCCGTCGGGCTTGAAGGAGAAAGCGACAACCTTGTGCTGCGCGCGGCGCGCCTGCTGGCGGCCAGGACATCGGGCGTGGGTGGCGCCGCCATCACCTTGACCAAGAATCTGCCGGTGGCATCCGGCATAGGCGGAGGTTCGTCCGATGCCGCCGCCGCCTTCCGCGGCCTGAGCGCACTTTGGCATATCTCATTGGACGATTTGACGCTGCGCGAGATGGCGGCCTCGCTGGGATCGGATATTCCCGCCTGCATCGCTGCGATTCCCGCCTTCATGGAAGGGCGGGGCGAAAACCTCACACCGGTCGCCGCCATGCCGCGGCTGTCCCTGCTGCTGGTCAATCCGGGCGTGCCGGTGCCCACGCGTGACGTCTTCGCCGCGCTGAAGACGCGGCGCGGCACGGACATGACCCTGCCGCAGGGTGCATTCCGGGACACCGCCGATCTGCTTCGGTTTCTGGAGACTACCGGCAATGATCTTGAAGAGCCGGCACGCGCCATCCAGCCGGTGATTGGCCAGGTGCTGGCGGCCATCGCGGCCAGGCCCGGCGCGCTTTTCACCCGGATGTCGGGTAGCGGGGCCACCTGTTTCGGCATATTCGCCGATGACGATTGTTGCGCTCGCGCCGCGATGGAGCTGCGCTCGGCACATTCGGGCTGGTGGACGGCTGCCACCTTTGTGCCCGAGCGCGGCATCGTCACGGAACCGGCCGGTCAGGACATCGGTCCCACGCCCGAGGGTCTTTGATACCGATTGGTAATCCGCGTGCGATGCCTGCCGCGGCGGTGTGGCCCCTCAGTAGGCGCGTTCGACGCAGAAATCCGCAATGTCGGCCAGCGCCGACTTGATATCGCTGGGCGGCAGCACCGCCAGCGCGGCTTTTGCCGCGTCGGCATATGTGCGGGCCCGATGCATTGTCTCCTGGATCGAGCCTGTCTGCTCGACCAGGGTGATGGCGCGGTCCAGGTCCGTTTCGGTCTGGTTGCCGGTCTCGATCACCCGCTTCCAGAAGGATTTGTCCTCCGGTCGGGCGCGGGCATGGGCCAGAATAATGGGGAGCGTCATCTTGGCTTCGCGAAAATCATCGCCGACGGTCTTGCCCATCAAGGCCTGGCGGCCGGAATAGTCCAGGGCATCGTCCACGAGCTGGAAGGCGATGCCCAAATTGTCGCCATAGGCACGCATGCCGCTGACATAGGTCTCGCCCCGTCCCGACAGCAGCGCGCCGGCTTCGGCGGCCGCCGCGAACAGGGCCGCGGTCTTGGCCGATATCACGCTGAGATAGTGCTGTTCGGTCACTCCGAGATTGTTGGAGGATTTGAGTTGCATCACCTCGCCCTCGGCAATGATCGCCGATGCCCCGGCCAGGATGTCCAGCACCGCCAGATTGTCGGTCTCCACCATCAGCTGGAAAGCGCGGGAGAACAGGAAATCGCCCACAAGCACGCTGGGCTTGTTCCCCCACATCAGATTGGCGCTCACCCGGCCCCGACGAAGCGCGCTTTCATCCACCACATCGTCGTGCAGCAGGGTGGCGGTATGGATGAACTCAACCGCTGCAGCCAGCCTGACATGATGCTCGCCCGCATAACCGCCGACGCTGGCCGCGGCGAGCGTCAGTAGCGGGCGAAGGCGCTTGCCCCCGGAATCGATCAGGTGCCGCGCCAGGTCGGGGATCAGCGCCACCCCCGATGTCATGCGTGCGTGAATCAGCCGGTCTGTTGCGGCCATGTCCCTTGCCACCAGCGCATGAAGCCGCTCGACCGGCGAGATGCCCTTGTGCTTGGTATCCGTGATGATGCTCTGCCCAGCCATGCCCACAGATTACCCGATGGTGCCCACGACAGGGAAGCGGGACAAAATAGCCGGGTTTCCCTATAAGGGCTCTATGCGGGCGATCCTCAAGGCCACGGACGTGGTGGTGATTGATTATGCTGCCAATCTGCTTTCGCAGGAGGGTATAGAATCTGTCGTGTTCGACGCGCATGCCAGTGTCATGGATGGAAGCATGGGCATTTTGCCGCGCCGCCTGATGGTGGCGGATGAAGACTATCCACGCGCTCAGGCGCTGCTGCGCGCGGCCATTCCCGAACATATGTCATGAAGGACAGCCTGCTCGATGGCCGCGTCCGTCTGGATCAGGGCGAGGGCGGGCTGCGTGCGGGGCTGGATGCGGTGATGCTGGCCGCTGCCGTCCCGGGAAAGCCCGGGATGGATGTGCTCGAACTCGGCCTCGGCACCGGCGCCGCCAGCCTGTGCCTTGCCGCCCGCGTGCCGGGCCTGAGGCTGGCGGGGGTCGAGATCAATCCCGCCGCTGCCGCGCTGGCGCGCACCAATGCCGCCGTCAACGGGGCGGCGTTGGAGGTGGTGGCGGCTGACATTTTCCACCTGCCTTCGGAGCTGAAACGCGGATTCGACCAGGTGCTGTGCAATCCTCCCTTTCATGGGCCGGGGCAGGCCTCGCCTGATGCGGCGCGGGCGGGGGCCTTGATGGACGCCGGCCGCCTCATAGACTGGTTGAAGCTGGGGCTGCAACGCACGGTTCCTGGTGGTTATTTTACCACCATCATCCGCGCTGACCGCCTGGCAGAGGCACTTTCGGTGCTGCCGAAAAAAGGGCTGGCGATGTTCCCCCTTTGGCCCCGGTCGGGCGCTGCAGCCAAGCGCATAATTCTACAAGTTCGCCAGGGTTCTGAGGCTCCCGTGGCGCTGCTGGCGGGCCTTGTGCTGCACAAGGCGGACGGCAGCTGGACAGAGGCGG
The DNA here is from genome assembly GCA_048498895.1 of Pseudomonadota bacterium. GTDB lineage: Bacteria > Pseudomonadota > Alphaproteobacteria > Micropepsales > Micropepsaceae > Rhizomicrobium. The sequence continues at coordinate 91 of JBEHXB010000087.1, read as the reverse complement.
CTGACGATGTGCTGAGGGGCGGGGCGCCGCTTGCCCTGCAGGAGGCCCGTCTATAGGTTCCGGCCAACTTTCACCGCACCAAAACTCCTGC
>JBEHXB010000086.1:0-8172 GCA_048498895.1 Pseudomonadota bacterium | reverse complement strand
CCGCTCCTCTGGGATATTCGCGCCATCTATGACGAACTGGTGCAAAGCCAGCCCGATGTCGCGCCCTATGTCGCGGTCGTGGCGATGAACCGGCTTGCCCGTCCTTGCGAGGCGCTGCGCCTGCCGCTGCAGGTGACGCGCCATACCGACGACACCCTGATCTCCAAGACCGACATGGGCCTGGTGGGCGAGATACTGTTCGCGCGAATGGACGCGTTGAAGAACGCCATACAATTGACCCGCCACCCGCTGTTCGATGCCGAGATGCTGGCCGAGCAGGTCAAGAGCTTCACCGATCTGTCCACCGGCATCACCCGGGAAATCGAACTCAAGCGCGAAGGCGACTGGGGCAAGCGCCTGCTGGCCGACCGCGCCGGCATCGGCAGGGTGATGGACGGTTTCATGGAGCGGGCGCCGCGCGAAGTGCTGGCCGCGCTGCCGCTGCTCAAAAGCAGCGGCCCCAAGGCAGCCGATTTTTCCCGCCCGGTCTCGGAAGAGAAGCGCGAGATGGCGATGCGCTATGCCCGGCTGGTGGCGGTAAGCCGCAATTTCGCCGCCGCCGCCTCATTCACCGCCAAGCAGAAGACGGCCCAGGACCAGATCGGCAACGAAATCCGGCGCTATATCGAAGACGTGATCCGGGCGATGCGCGACCCGGGCCATCCCCACATGGCGGTGGTGCACGCGCAGCTCGAACTTTGCGTCCAGCTGGTGACGCTGCTGTTCAGCGAGGAAGAAGCCGAACTGCTGCGGCGAAGAGGTCGCGCGGCGCAGGCGGCGGCCTGATTGCCCGATTGCAGGCGGCCTTCCGGCGCAACCTTGATCGTTGGGCGAAGGCGCCGCCGCCAGGGCAGCGCCAGCCTCTGCCGGCCAAGCTGAACGGCGGCTGAACAAGCCCGTTCCCAGCAGCGAATATAGGTACCGGGACGTGCAATAGTTCCTTTGACATTGAACCTGACACGGCCTCACTTACTTACTTTCGAGAGGGCTCAACGGAGAAACCCAATGTTCCGTACACCGATCCTGGCCGGCATGGCGGCGCTACTGCTGGGCGGCACTGCCTTTGCCCAGTCCGCCAATTCCGGGGCGGCCGGCTCCCAGCCGCGCAATTTGTCCGACAGCGCTCGCTCAGCGCCGGATTATGATGACGCGGACGATGCCGCACCACCGGCCGCAACCCGCGATGACGCAAACCGCGATTATCGCGCGCCCGATGCGCGGGCCGACGATCGCCGGGCCGCCGCCGACGACCAGCGCTCCCGCGATATTTTCTGCCGCCGCGATGCCGCGGCGCGCACCGGCTATGTGACCCCCCATGAAGCGGCCCGCGACGAGCAGACGCGCGGCACGATCGGCGGCACGCTTGGCGGTGCGGCGCTGGGTGCGATCATCGGCGGCGCTGCCGGCAACGCGGGAACCGGAGCCGCCATCGGCGCCGGCGCGGGCCTTCTGGCCGGTACCGCGGTCGGTTCCAGCAATGCGCGTGAAGCCGCCGCCGACGTGCGCGAGGCTTATGGCCGCGCCTACTGGGATTGCATGCGTGAGGCTGGTTCTGTTCCCGCGGGCGCCTATGACGAGGCCTATGACGATGTGCCGCCGCCTCCGCCGGCCTATGCCTATGGCCCGCCTCCGCCGCCGCCCGTCTATTACCGGCCGTACGGCTATTATCCCTATTATCCCTATTACTACGGACCCACTTATTATGGGCCTTCCGTGGGCCTCAGCTTCGGTTTTGGCGGTGGCCGCCACTGGGGCGGCCATGGCTGGTACGGCAGGCACAGGTAGGGACTGGGACTTTGAATCGCGGGCGGCCGGGCTGTATGGTCCGGCCGCTTTTGTTTTAAGGTTGCCTCATGCCGACGCTGACCCGGACGAATCCCGCAAAGCTCAATCCCCTGCAACTCAGGACGCTGACCCTGCTGCAGGCGATCGCAGGGCTTCCCGATGCCGCCCGCCAGACGCCGGAAGGCGACACCGCGATCCTGGCATTCCCGCACGCGCATGGCGATCATTTCCACCTGGGTGACGCCACGGTGATGACGCGTGACGCCACGGGGCTGGAGAACCAGAATGTCTGGAACGCGCTGTCGCGCAAGGGACTCATCAAGTGCGAGTGGCCCCACCAGATCGCGCTGACGCCTGACGGGCTCGCCTATGAGACCGGCATCGCCGACCAGGTCCTGCACCGGGGCGGACATCACTAAGCTCAAGCAAATTCCGGATCTGGATACAGCATGACGCCCAAGAAGAAACGCCGCCTGATCTTCGCCATAGCAGTAGTGGCGGCCGGCGGCGTGCTGGCGGCGGGCATCGTTTACCAGCTCGGCCAGAACACCATGTATTTCCGCAGCCCCTCGGACGTGGCCTCGGGCCAGGTCGGCAAAGGCGTGGCTTTCCGGCTGGGCGGCCTTGTCGCCAACGGCAGCGTGCATCACGGCAGCGGCGCCGATGTCCGGTTCTCGGTCACCGACGGCAAGAGTGCCGTGGCGGTCGACTATCATGGCGTCCTGCCGGCCCTGTTCCGCGAGGGCCAGGGCGTGGTGGCGCTGGGCTCGATTGATTCACGCGGCACCTTCACCGCCACCGAAGTGCTGGCCAAGCATGACGAGAAATACATGCCGCCGGAAGTCGTGGAATCGCTCAAGCGGGCCGGGCGCTGGAAGGAAGGCGGATCATGACAGGTGAACTGGGCCAGCTGGCGCTGTGCTTCGCGCTGGCGCTGTCGCTGGTGATGGCGGGCGCGGGCCTTTACGGCGCCCGCACGGACGCGTCGCTCGCGCGCGCCATGGCCTCCAGCGCGGCGCTGGGCATGCTGGTCTTCGTGATGCTGGCATTCGGCGCGCTGACTTACGGCTTCATCGTGTCGGATTTCTCCATTCTCGACGTCGCCAGCAATTCCAGCACTCTCAAGCCGCTGATTTACAGGATAAGCGGCGTATGGGGAAACCATGAAGGCTCGATGCTGCTGTGGGTGCTGGTGCTCAGCCTTTACGCGGGGCTGGTGGCCTTCCTGCAGCGCGGGGGGCCACGGCTGACCAGCGCGGCCCTTGGTGTGCAGGGCCTGCTGGCCGCAGCGTTCCTGCTGTTCATCCTCTTCACATCCAATCCGTTCCTGCGCCTCGACCCGGCGCCATTCGAGGGCGCAGGTCTCAATCCGCTGCTGCAGGATCCGGGCCTGGCGATGCATCCGCCCATGCTCTATGCAGGGTATGTCGGGCTGTCGGCGGCATTCTCCTATGCCGCCGCCGCGCTGATCGTGGGCGAGGAAGCGATCCGTCAGCAATGGGTGCGCGCGGCGCGGCCCTTCATGCTGATTGCCTGGATCGCGCTGACCTGCGGCATCGCGCTGGGCTCATGGTGGGCCTATTACGAACTGGGCTGGGGCGGTTTCTGGTTCTGGGACCCGGTCGAGAACGCCTCGCTGATGCCCTGGCTGGTCGGCACCGCGCTGCTGCATTCGGCGCTGGCGACCGAGCGCAGCGGCGCCTTCCGCACCTGGACGCTGCTTCTGGCCATTGCCGGCTTTTCGCTGTCGCTGATCGGCACCTTCCTGGTGCGCTCGGGCGTTCTTTCGTCGGTGCACGCCTTCGCCAGCGACCCCACACGCGGCTTCTTCATCATGGTACTGATCGTGCTGGCCATCGGCGGGGCGCTGGCCTTGTTCGCCTGGCGCGCGCCCTCGCTGCAGGGCGGGGCCGCGTTCGAGCCGGTGAGCCGCGAGACCACGCTGCTGCTCAACAATGTGTTCCTGATGGCGGCCTGTGCCTGCGTGTTTGTGGGCACGCTCTATCCGCTGGTGCTGGATGCCTTGAACGGCACCAAGATATCGGTCGGACCGCCCTATTTCGCCATCACCTTCGCGCCCATCTTCTTCGCCCTGCTGCTTCTGGTGCCCCTGGGTCCCAGGCTGAACTGGCGGCGCGGCGAGCTGAGGGAGGCGCTGCGCTCGCTCTATCCCGCCATGGGAATTGCCGCCGTGGCCGGGCTTGCCGTCCTGGCGATCGCCACGCCACGCAGCCTGACCGCCGTGGGTGCGTTCGCCATGGCCGGCTGGCTGATCGGCGCCAGCGTCATCGATATCCGCAAGCGCAAGGGCGCGCGTGCCGCCGCCTTCGCCTCGGCGCTGGCGCATGCGGGCCTTGGCATTTCGCTGATGGGCGTGACGGGCACCACGCTGTGGCGCAGCGAGGCGCTGGAAGTGATGAGCCCGGGCCAGACCATGCAGGTGGGGCCCTATACGCTGCGCTTTGACGGCGTGACCAATGTGCAGGGCCCCAACTACAACGCCCAGCGCGCCCACATCGCGCTGATGGACGGCGGCAAGGAGTCGGCCGTGCTTGAACCCGAACGGCGCCTGTATCTGGAACAGGGACAGGAGGTCAGCGATACCGCCATTCGCACCACGGGCCTGCGCGACCTTTATCTGGCACTGGGCGATGACCGCGGGCAGGGGCGCTTTACGGTCCGCGCCTATGTCTCGCCGCTGGCGCCCTTCATCTGGCTCGGCGGTCTGGTGATGGCGCTGGGCGGCATCCTGTCGCTGTGGGGACGGCTGCGCGTCAAGGCGCCCGAGCCGGAAAAGGCAGCGTCCGCCCAGCCTATCGCGGCGGAATGAGACGGCCGAAATGAGAAATCTGGCGCTCTGTCTGTTTCTGCTTCTGGCGGCGGCGCCGGCGTTCGCCCAGGCGCCATTGTCCCTCGAGCCCTCCAGCTTTTCCGATCCGGCCCTGGAGTTGCGGGCGCGCAACCTGCAGCGCCAGCTGCGCTGTCTGGTCTGCCAGGGCGAGAGTGTCGATGAATCAGGCTCGCCCTTCGCAGCCGATGTGCGCGCGCTGGTGCGCCGGCAGATCGCACAAGGCCGCAGCGATCAGCAGATCGAGAATTTCCTTGTCGCCCGCTATGGCGATTTCATCCTGATGAAACCGCCCGTGCAGCCCAACACCTGGCTTCTGTGGCTGGCGCCCTTCCTGGTGCTCGCGGGGGCCGGCGCGATGGCCTGGATGACGGTGCGGCGTGCCCAACGGCGCGCCGCAAGTTCCTGATCCGGAACCGTTTTTCCCGCTCCTTGAAAATTACGCCGGTTTAACCATTTGGATATCAACCAGAAAGGTATAACCGCTATATCATTCCGCGGCTGGGTGATCGCCACGGCCTCAAGGAGCCTTCGAATGACCGACAAACCCGATAATCCGCTGCGTTCCGCCCTTTCCGGTTTGAAACAACGGTTCAGGCCCAACGCCCGCCATGGCCGCGTGCTTGTGATGGGCAGCGCCGCCGCCATCGTCGTGGTGGGGCTTGGCGCGTTCGGCTTCCTGCCGCCGGTCCGGCACATCCAGACCGCAGGCACACCGGTCCTGGTTGCGGCCAACCAGAGCCCCCGTACTACCCCGCGCATGCTGGAATCCAGCGCGCCGTTCAGCTTCGCCGACCTGGTGGAGCGCGTCTCGCCCGCGGTGGTGTCCATCACCTCGGAAACGACCACCACGGATGGCGACGCATCCGACAACATCCCCGAGCAGTTCCGCGACCTGTTCCGCCAGTTCGGCCAGCGGCCCCAGCCGCACCGCGCCCTGTCGGCCGGCAGCGGCTTCATCATCGACAAGTCGGGTTACATCGTCACCAACAACCACGTGGTGGACGCCAGCAAGAAGATCACCGTCAAGCTGCAGGACGGCCGCAGCTTCACCGCCAAGCTGATCGGCACCGATCCGGCCACCGATGTGGCCCTGCTGAAGGTCAACAGCGACAAGCCATTGCCTTCGGTCGAGTTCGGCAATGACAAGAACCTGCGCGTCGGCGACTGGGTCGTGGCCGTGGGCAATCCCTTCGGCCTGTCCAACAGTGTGACGGCGGGCATCGTCTCGTCGCTGGGCCGCGACATCGAGTCCAGCCAGCCCTACACCAACTTCATCCAGATCGATGCTCCCATCAACCGGGGCAATTCGGGCGGTCCCACTTTCGACCTGCGCGGCCAGGTGGTGGGCATGAACTCGATGATCTTCTCGCCGTCCGGTGGAAGTGTTGGCATCGGCTTTGCCATTCCCGCCAGCGTGATCCATGACGTTGTCGCCCAGCTGAAGACCACCGGCCATGTCACGCGCGGCTGGCTGGGCGTTTCGATTCAGAGCGTGACGCCCGACATCGCCGCCTCGCTGGGACTCAAGGACCAGAAGGGCGCGCTGGTCGCCGAAGTCGTGCCCGGCGGTCCTGCCGCCAAGTCCGGCTTCGAGCAGGGCGACATCGTCACCGCGATCGACGGACAGGCAGTGGACGACTCGCGCGACCTGACCCAGAAGGTCGCCGCCGTCCAGGCCGGCAGGTCGGCCACCTTCTCGGTTATTCGCGGCGGCAAGCCAATCCAGCTGCAGGTGATGATCGGCTTGCGGCCCGACGAGCAGAAGCTGGCGTCGAATGCGCCGGGCGGGGCCTTCTCGCCTTCCAGCGCCAACGCGGCGGGCCTGGCCCTGTCGTCGCTGACGCCCGAAGCCAAGCGCATGTACAATCTGGGCGATGACGTCAATTCCGGCGCGGTGATCACCAAGGTCGATCCAGACAGCGATGCCGCGGGCAAGGGCCTTCAGCCGGGCGACGTGGTGCTGAAGATCAACAACCGCACCATCAAGTCGCCGGCGGATTTCCAGTCCGGCGTCGCGGAGGCCCAGAAGGGTGGCCGAAAGAGCGTGCTGCTGCTGGTGGCGCGCTCCTCGGGCGGAACGGGCTTCGTAGCCATCGACATCGACAATACCTGATCAAGAGGGCGCGCGGGGAACCCCGCGCGCCTTTCGACTTCTGCAATTGCAAGACTGGGAGCGGGCATGCGGATCCTCGTTATCGAAGACGATTTGGAGGCACAGCGTTATCTGGTGCAGGGGCTGAAGGAATCGGGCCATGTGGTGGATGAGGCCGCCGATGGCGAAACCGGGCTGAGCCTGGCGCTGTCGCGACCCTATGACGTGGCGATCGTGGACCGCATGTTGCCCAGGAAGGACGGCCTGGGCGTGGTCGCCGAGATGCGCGAGCATGGCAACCAGATCCCGGTGCTGTTCCTGTCGGCGCTTTCGGAAGTGGACGACCGGGTCAAGGGCCTGAAGGCGGGCGGCGACGACTATCTCACCAAGCCCTACGCCTTCGTTGAGCTACTGGCGCGGATCGATGCCCTGATGCGCCGGCGCATGCCGGCGGGCGTCAGAACAAGACTGGATGTGGGCGACCTGGAGCTGGATCTTCTGACCCGCGCGGCCAAGCGCAGCGGCACCGAGATCGAGCTTCAGCCGCGCGAATTCCGCCTGCTGGAATACCTGATGCGCCATGCCGGCCAGGTGGTGACCCGGACCATGCTGCTGGAAAGCGTCTGGGAATATCACTTCGATCCCCAGACCAATGTGATCGACGTGCATATTTCGCGGCTGCGCGCCAAGATCGACAAGGGCTTCGAGGTACCATTGCTGCATACCGTGCGCGGCGCCGGCTATATGATCCGGGCGCACTGACGGCGGGGCGATGGCGGCGAAGGCGAGCCTATCCCTTCTTCGGACTCAGGCCTTCCGCATCGTGCTGGTCTATGTGCTGCTGTTTGCCTTCTCGACGGCGGCATTGCTGGCCTTCACCTACTGGAACACCCGCCGCACGCTGGACGCCCAGACCGATCAGATCATCGAGGCCGAAATCATCGGCCTGTCGGATGTCTGGCAGCATCTGGGCCTGAGGGGCCTGGCCGAAACCGTGCGCGAGCGGTCCCAGCAGAGCGGACAGGGGCTGTACCTGCTGTCGGATGGCCTGCGCCACATCATTGCCGGAAATCTGGATACCTGGCCGCGGACGGTGGCGACGCCGGGCAATTTTGTCGAGTTCGATTATGAGCGCCTGGTCGACGGCAAGCCGGAAAGCCGGCGCGCGCGCGGCCGCATGTTCGCGCTGCCCGGCGACTTCGTGCTGCTGGTCGCCCAGGACGTGCATGAACGGTATCTCACCACCCGCATGTTCACCACCACATTGCCCTGGACAGTGGGGCTGATCCTGCTCCTGGGCCTGATGGGGGGCGCCCTGATGAGCCGCAACATGCTGCGGCGTCTGGACAGCATCAACCGCACGTCCGGCGAGATCATCGCGGGCGATCTGACCCGGCGCGTGCCACTGGCCGGATCGGGCGACGAGTTCGATACCCTGGCCGAG
>JBEHXB010000085.1:0-8186 GCA_048498895.1 Pseudomonadota bacterium | reverse complement strand
GCCGCGGAAGATATTCTCCTCGATCTTCTCAAGGTCCAGAAGGGTCAGGAGCTGTTGCAGCGCCGATCGGGTCATTGAGGTGGGCTCCGGCGGAAAAAACCGTGTAACGCTTTATTACAAAAAGACTTTTATCGGCAGACGAAGGCAATTGGACAGGTGGCACTGGATTTATGGCCACAAAAGGTAATTTCGGAAGCGTTCCCGATTTACATGTTGCTGCATTGCCACATGTAATTGCTAAATCCGCCCAGGGTACAACCCGATTCCGCAAAGCAGCATCTGTCGTGGAGACTTTCAGCGGCTTCCTCGTTATAAACGCCGCATAGTTCCTGACGAGCTGACGGGGGATAACTGCCCGTCGCGATTTCTAGTGAGGGTTGAAAAATGAAACTTCGTTTGATCGCCTTGGCGACGGTAGCCGCCGTTGCCTTCAGCGCGCCTGCAATGGCGGCAGAGGGATGGTATCTGGGGCTGGGAGCCGGCTACAGCATGGGCAGCGACATCGACGCGAAGTCGGTGCCGGCAGGAACCAATCTCACTGCCACGTCCTTGGAAGGCTGGGCCGGGATCGGTTCGATCGGGTATTCCTTCGGGAACAACTGGCGCATCGAGAACGAAGTCAGCTTCTCCGAGCACTCGGGCAGTGCCTGGGGCAGCACGGTCAATGCCTATTCCAGCAATTGGGCCGACATGGTCAATGTCCTCTACGACATCCCGCTGTCGGATCAGTGGAAGCTGTCCATCGGTGGCGGTGTCGGCGTCGGCATTGCCAACCTGCACTACACTCAGGGTGCAAATACCTTTCTCCTGGACGGCGCCCCGTTGGGCTTCCAGTGGCAGGGCATTGTCGGCCTGAGCTACGCGGTCGCGCCCGACATGGATCTGTTCGGCGAATATCGTTATCGCAGCAACGAGGTTGACGACACTTATCGCGCATCGTTGCCGGGCGTCGGTTCCTGGCATGTCGACAATGCCGCGGAGAATGTGGCGATGTTCGGCGTGCGTTGGTACATGACCCCGCCGCCTCCCCCGCCGCCGCCTCCCCCGCCGCCGCCTCCGCCGCCGCCTCCCCCGCCGCCTCCGCCTCCGCCGCCTCCTCCGCCGCCGGCGAAGACCTACATCGTCTTCTTCGACTTCGATAAGTCGGACCTCACCACGGAAGCGCAGCAGACGGTCAGCGAGGCTGTGTCCGCGGCGAAGACGCTGGGTTCAGTCCGCGTCATGGTCACCGGCCACACCGACACCGTCGGTTCGGACCGCTACAACCAGGCGCTGTCGGTCCGCCGGGCGCAGTCCGTGAAGGATGAGATGGTGCGTGAGGGCCTGACCGCCGACTCGATCGCGATCGAGGGCAAGAGCTTCCACGACCCGCTGGTTCCGACCGGCCCGGGCGTGCGCGAGCCCAAGAACCGTCGCGCAGTCATCGATCTGGGCGGCTGATAGCTACCCAACTGAATGGGGAAAGGGCCGGTCGAAAGACCGGCCCTTTTTCTTTGCTTCCGCGCAGCTCTTTTTATTTCATTGGCCGCTAACGCGGCCGGCGCGGTCATCGATCCGGGCGGGTGAGGCCCAGGTCTTCGTGGCGAGCGCAAGCGAGGCCGAAGCAAAAATGCAAAAGGGCCGGACCTTTCGGCCCGGCCCTCGCGGAATTTCCGATCGGCTACTGAAGCAGCCGCACCGCGGGCATATTGCCGTCCGCCGCAGCCGGCGGATCGCCGGGCAGGGCCGGACGGGGGATGGGCAGGATATCGGCGCCGGACTTCACCCCTTCCAGGGTGACGGCAACACGAATCTCGCAGGCGTCGACCGGCGAAACTTCCTTGACCTCGATGCCGGAGACCAGATCGGCCAGCACCGGCTTGTCGGGGGCCAGCGCCGCGGCGAAGACGACGTCGGCGGTCTTGCAGAAATTGTCGTGCGCGCCCGGCTTGGTGCGGCGCTGTTCGGCATGGGCGATGGCGCGCGTCTTGTAGGCGTCGTAGGCGGCGTTGCCGGCGGCCGCGCCGTTCAGGCGTTTGAACATGCGCAGCATCATGCCGTCGGACTGGCGCAGCTCGGGGCCGAACACGGTCTGGAAGCGGTTGAACAGCGCCACCTCGCGCGGGCCGCAGGCGAGCGCGGCGTCCGTCAGCTCCTGCTGCACGGCAGAGATCTGGATGGCGGAGACTTCCGACGGCGAGGCGCAGCCCCGCGCTTCGGCAACACCTGTTGCGGCCACACTGATGGCGAGCAGGCAAACGCCCAGCTTGCATGCGGTCATGATTGTCCTCTCCAAGAGACCCGGGTGCGGTCCGGCGAGTAACCATAACCGGATCGCCGCCAACCCGCCAAGCCCTTGTAACAAGGGAACTTTATGAGCAGGGGGAGGCCTCCACACGATCGCCGGGATACGGCCGCCCCCCGGCGCGTTTGTATTATAAGCGAGGCCCGCCATGTGGCGCCGTCTGATTTTTGTCGGCATTGCCCTGTTTTACGCCACACCGTCCCTAGCGCGGCACCGCTTTCCCGTCACTGCGCCGGCCCTTCCCACCGAACATCAGATCGCCTTGGCCACCGACCAGGAACAGCCCCTTTATCCCATGAATTATGCCGACGAAGCCGCCCAATCACTGGGCGTCAGAGGCGGGAGGTGGGAGGCGTTCGATACCGGCCCCACCTCCTCCAATCCGTTCATGCCATCCCTGCGCGGCGGCGTGGACAGCGGCGGCGCCATGATCCGCCTGCAGTGGCGCTGACCCGGCGCCAGGCCTCTCGCCTTTCCCATCAGGGCACGGTCTAGTATTGCTCTTTCCATCAAAACAGGTGGCAGACGACCTGCCGGCATCACCGCGGGCCCGCGAAAGTTGAAGTCTTTCACATCGGCCACGCGACCATGAAACGAGGATTGCGGCTTGGCTTACAAGATTGCTGTAGTGGGCGCGACCGGCAATGTCGGGCGCGAGATGCTCAAGGTACTGGCTGAGCGCCAGTTTCCCTTTTCCGAGGTGGTGGCGCTGGCCTCGACCCGCTCGGTCGGAACCGAGGTGTCCTTCGGCGAGGGCACGCTGAAGGTCAAGGCGCTGGACTATTACGACTTCAAGGGCACCGACATCTGCCTGATGAGCGCCGGCGGCGACATTGCCCGGCAATGGGCGCCAAAGATCGCGGCCCAGGGCTGCACCGTGATCGACAATTCCAGCGCCTGGCGAATGGACCGGAAGGTGCCGCTGGTGGTGCCTGAAGTGAATGCCGATGCCCTGCTCGAGCGGCCAAGAGGCATCGTCGCCAATCCCAACTGCTCGACGGCACAGCTGGTGGTGGCGCTGAAGCCGCTGCATGACGCCTTCACCATCAGGCGCGTGGTGGTGTCGACCTACCAGTCCGTTTCAGGCGCCGGGCATGAGGCGATGGACGAGTTGTTCCGCCAGACCCGCGCGGTCTTCGTGGCCGACCCGGTGGTGGTGGAGAAATTTCCCAAGCAGATTGCTTTCAACGTCATTCCCCATATCGATGTCTTCCTGGATTCCGGCTTCACCCGGGAGGAGTGGAAGATGATGGTGGAGACGCAGAAGATCCTGGACCCCGACATCCGGCTGACCGCGACCTGCGTGCGGGTGCCGGTGTTCGTGGGGCACAGCGAGGCGGTGTCGATCGAATTCGAGCAGCCGGTGACGGCGGAAAAGGCGCGCCAGGTGCTGCGCGCGGCGCCGGGCGTGCTTGTGGTCGACAAGCGGGAGGATGGCGGCTATGTCACCCCCATCGAGTGCGCCGGCGAAGACGCCACTTTCGTCAGCCGCATCCGCAAGGACCCCAGCGTGGAGAATGGCCTGATGCTCTGGATCGTATCGGACAATCTGCGCAAGGGCGCGGCGCTGAATGCGGTGCAGATTGCCGAAAGCCTGGTCAACCGCAAGCTTCTGACGGCCGCCTGAAAGCAAGGGAGAAATTAATGCCGAAATGCTACTGGATCGCACGCGTCGACGTGCATGACCCGCAGATCTACAAGTCCTATGTCGAAACGGCCAAGCCCGCCTTCGAACGCTACAAGGCCAAATTCCTGGCGCGCGGCGGCAAGACCGAAGTGCTGGAAGGCCAGGCCCGGGCGCGCAACGTCATCATCGAATTCGCCTCGTTCGAGGACGCGCACAACTGCTATCATTCGCCCGAATACACCAAGGCGCGCGAATATCGCAGCAAGGCCGGTGTGGGCGAATTCGTCCTTGTCGAAGGCGCCGAATAGGCCGCCGGGCGCGGGGCTTTGAATGACGCGGATGATTGAGGCCTACCGCCAGGCGGTGGTGAAGGGTGCGCTTCGGTCCGACGCGGGCCAGGTCGCCGCGGCTGAAAAGCTGGACCGGCTGAGCCTGGCCCTGGCGTCCAAGCCTGGTTTCTTCCTGTTTCGCCGTGCCCCCGCCCCACCGCGCGGACTTTACATCTGGGGCGATGTGGGCCGCGGCAAGACCATGCTGATGGACCTGTTCTTCGCCTCGGCGCCGCTGAAGAAGAAGCGCCGCGTCCATTTCAACAGCTTCATGGTCGATACGCATGCGCGCATCCATGCCATGCGCCAGCAGGCGGGAACAGCCGATCCCATCGCGCCGGTGGCGCGCGAACTGGCGGCAGGCGTGCAGCTGTTGTGCTTCGACGAATTCCAGGTGACGGATGTGGCCGACGCCATGATCCTTGGCCGGCTGTTCGAAGCCCTGTTCGCGCAGAACGTAACCATCGTGGCGACGAGCAATACCGCGCCCGAGCATCTGTATGAAGGCGGCCTGAACCGCCAGCTGTTCCTGCCCTTCGTCGACGAGATCAAGCAGCGGCTGGACGTGGTGGCGCTGAACGGGCCCACCGATTATCGCATGCAGACGCCGGCGTCCGCCCTGGCTTCGACGTTTACTGCCTCCTCCGATACAGGCGCCGGGGGGAACGGCGAAGTCGCCGCGGGGATCAAGACATGGATGACGCCGCTGTCGCCGCAAACCGAAGCGGCCATGAATACCGCCTGGCGGCGCCTGACCGGCACGCGCGCGGGGCGGCCGGTGATCCTGACCGTGCTGGGCCGCAAACTGGTGGTGCCCCAGGCTGCCAAGGGCGTCGCCCGATTCAGCTTCGCCGAATTGTGCGAGAATCCGCTGGCTGCGGCCGATTACCTGGCCATCACGCGGGATTTCCATACCGTATTGATCGACCATATACCGCAGATGACGCCGGACATGCGCAACCAGGCACGGCGCTTCATCCTTCTTGTCGACACGCTGTATGACGAAGGCGTCAGGCTGATCGCCAGTGCTGCCACCTCCCCCGCGGGCCTTTATCCGCAGGGCGATGGCGCTGAAGCGTTCCGGCGCACCGTCTCGCGGCTTGCGGAAATGCAGGGCGAGGATTACTTGATTCGCGGACACGCAATACACGGCCTGTCATGACGGACGTTTACTGGGCCTGCGCTTTCATATTGGTGTGCATTCTGGCCTATCGCTTCGGCTGGCCGCGGCTGAAGAAGTTCGATGCCGAGAATATCGCGCGCATCGAGCGCGAACTCCGCGACAAGACGGACGCCAAGGCCCATATCCGTCACGCCCTCGAAGTCGCCGACGAGCAGGTCGAGGCTATCCAGGAAATCAAGGTGGGCAGCATCACCCATTACATCTTCGAGGCGGAAGCCTTCGCCACCCGGGACGAAGCCGAGGAAATGCGCGCCCGCCGCGTCGGCGTGGTGGCGCGGCGCTTTTATGAGGAGTTGCCTGCCGCCCTGACGGCACGCAGCGAGAGCGGTAGCGGTCAGCGCGCGCCCTTGTCGGCGCGCGAACGCGCCAGCGCCCGGTGGAAACGGACACTCCATTGAATGCCATGACCGTGGTCCTGCTGGGACTGGCGGCCGGCGCCGTCGCCGGGGTGCTGTCCTTCGCGCTGGCGTTGCTGCGGACGCCGCCGGCAAAAGCCCGGCGCGTGGCGCTGGCCGGTGCCATGGGCGGCGCTGTCGCATTTACCCTGACCGCGCTGGTGCAGCTGCCTTTCTATGGCGGTTCGGAAAGCCGGATCGGCACGCCTTTGCTGATCGCCTGTGCCGCCGGCGCGGCCGGCGCGTGGATGGCGGCCGGCATGATCCTGCGCACCCAAAATACAAACAGGGATACCTGACGCGGGAATTTTGGCCGCCGGGAAGACGCAACAGGCGAACGCCCCCGCCGGTCAAAAGACCGCGTCAGGCGACCTCGCCCTTCATCAGGCGCGGCAGCTTTCCGATGTCTCCGCCCGCATGGCGCATGAAGAAGCGCCGGGCCGGGCCGATGGAATCGACGATCCCCAGGCCGATATCGCGCAGCGCCCGGATCGGCGCGATGTCGTTGGAAAAAAGCCGGTTCAGCGCATCGGTCGATGCCGCCAGCGCGAAACTGTCAAAACGCCGCCAGCGCTCGTAACGCCTGAGCACATCCAGCGCGCCGATATCCCGGCCCAACCGCGCCGCATCCAGCAGTACCTCGGCCAGCGCGGCGGCATCCTTGAGCCCCAGATTGAGCCCCTGCCCGGCGATGGGATGAATGCCGTGCGCGGCGTCGCCCGCCAGCGCGAAACGGGGCGCCACGAAATCGCGCGCGATGTGGAAGGCAAGCGGATAGGACCAGCGCGGCCCCGCCGCCTTGACCTTGCCGAGATGGTCGCCGAAGCGGCGCGCCAGCTCCGCGTTGAAGCCGGCCTCGTCGAGCCCCAGCAGACCCGGCGCCCTTGCCTTCGTCTCGGTCCAAACCAGTGAGGAGCGGTTGCCCGGAAGCGGCAGGATGGCAAAAGGCCCCGATGGGAGGAAATGTTCATAGGCGACGCCGTTGTGCGGTCTTTCATGCTCGACGGTCGCCACAATGCCGGTCTGGGGATAGGACCAGCCCACCTTGCCGATTCCCATCTGTTCGCGCAGCGGGCTGTCGCGGCCGTCGGCGGCGATGACAAGGGGTGCGGCGATGACCGGGCCATCGGCCAGGGTGGCGCTGGCGCGGCCGTCTTCGACGGCGACCGATTTCACCGCGCTGGGGGCGATCAGCTCCAGCCCCTGGGTCGCCGCGGCCGCTTCCTGAAGCGCCAGGCGGATGTGGCGGTTCTCGGCGATGTGGCCCAAGGCGTCCGTCCCCACCTCCTGTGCGTCGAAATGCAGCGAGAAGGGTGAGGGCGCCCGCCCGATGGCCCCGTCCGTCACCAGAATCTCATGGATGGGCTGGGCGTGTGGGCCCAGATGTTCCCATACCCCCAGCGCAGCCAGCATGCGCACGCTGGCATAGGCCAAGGCCGAAACTCGGCCGTCGAAGCGCGGGTCCAGCCGCCTGGCCGGCGGCGCGGCATCGGCAACCGCCACCCTCAGCCCGCCTTTCGCCAGGGCGATTCCCAGCGGCAGGCCGACCAGCCCGCCTCCCGCGATGAGTATGTCGACCTGCTTCACGCTCCTGCTCCAATCACGGTGATTTTTTGTGCAACGCGCTCATCCTGCACATCAAATGGGCAAAAAGCTTGCCTGCTTTCGCGGCACCTGGCTGCCGAATTTCGCGAAATATTCTGCAATTGCAACAACTTATCTGCTTTCCGAGGGGTTGGCCCGCTTCTTGATATTTCGTTGAGGCCGGGCGGTCGTCCGGCGAACGGCAAACACACGGAAGGACCGCAGATGAAGCTTATTACGGCGATCATCAAACCCTTCAAGCTCGACGAAGTCCGGGAGTCGCTATCGGCGCTCGGTGTCCAGGGCATGACGGTGAGTGAGGTGAAAGGCTATGGGCGCCAGAAGGGACACACCGAAATCTATCGCGGCGCGGAATATGCCGTGAGCTTCCTGCCCAAGCTCAAGATCGAAGTGGCGGTCAAGAGCGAGATGCTGGAAGCGGTGATCGACGCAATCACCTCCAGGGCGAAGACCGGCCAGATCGGCGACGGAAAGATTTTCGTCACGCCGCTCGAACAGGTCGTGCGTATCCGCACCGGCGAAACGGACGGCGACGCGCTCTAGGCCAAAAGCCTAGAGGCGCGACCATAAAGGGGACATGAGATGAGCATTGAAATCTTGAAGAAAGCGGCCCTCGCAACGCTTGCCGGTCTTGGCACGCTGGCGTTCACGGCGGGCACCGCGCTTGCGGCGGATGCGCCGACACTGAATTCGGGCGACACGGCCTGGATGATCACCTCTTCGGCGCTGGTGCTGATGATGACGATCCCGGGCCTTGGCCTTT
>JBEHXB010000084.1:0-8212 GCA_048498895.1 Pseudomonadota bacterium | reverse complement strand
TCACCACGCCCCTGCTGCTGGTTGGCGCGGGCAGCGACCGGATCTGCCTGACCCCCGCCACCAGCGCCTTTGCCCCGCGCCTGCCCAATGGCCGATATCTGGAAATCGCAGGCGCCGGTCACGAGATCCTGATGGAGCGTGACCTTTATCGCCGCCAGATCTGGAACGCGTTCGACGATTTCATGGGAGATTTTGGCAAGCCTCCGTCCGGCTGATGCCGGAGGCAGTCAGCCAGGGCGAACGAGGCGGCGATGCAGCGGAGCGTGCCGGAACGGCGCTAACTCGCCGCAGTTTGCGCCAGCAGCGACACAGTCTGCTCGTGCAATTCGGGATCTCCAGCCGCCAGCAGCGGTTCGCCGTCGCGCCAGGGCGCGCCGTTCCAATCGCTGACGATGCCGCCCGCCCCTTCCACCAGCGGGATGATCGCGGCCACGTCCCAGAGCCGGAAAGCGCCTTCCACGATCACGTCGATGAAGCCCATCGCCAGCATGGCGAAGATGTAGCAGTCGCCGTGATAGCGGGTCAGGCGCGCCCGTGCCTTGACGCGCGCGAAAGCCGCCTGTTGCGCCTCGGTCATGTAGGAGGAGGGATCGGTGGCGCACAGTATCGCCATGCTGATATCGTCGCAGGCGCGTACTTTCAGCGGCGTGCGCACATTGTCCTGTATCAGGACGCTGCGCCCGTTCGCCCCAAGAAAGCGCTCACCCAGCACCGGCTGGTCCAGGATGCCCAGAACCAGTTCGCCATCCTTCTCCAGCGCGATCAGCGAGCCCCACTCGTGCCGGCCGGTGATGAAGCTGCGCGTGCCGTCCACCGGATCGAGTATCCAGCGCCAGCCCGAGGTGCCCGGCCTCTCCCCATACTCTTCCCCCAGGATGGCGTCATCGGGACGCTCGCGTTCGATGATGGCGCGGATGGCGCGCTCACCGCCGCGATCGGCCTCCGTCACCGGGTCGAAGGCGTGACGGCCCTCCTTGTGCGCGACATCGATGCGCTGGCGGAAGAAGGGGCGGATCGCCGCGCCGCTGGCGTCGGCCAGGCGATTGGCGAACTGGATCAGCTTGTCGTCGATGACCATACGCAATGTCCTTTCAGCTTCGGCGGAATGCCAACCCCAGGACGGCCAGCCCCGCCGTGCCCGACAGCAGCGAGCCGATCAGCACTCCCAGCTTTGCTTCCGTTCCCGCCACGCCGGCGCCGAACGCCAGCGCGCCGATGAAAAGCGAGACGGTGAAACCGATACCGCAAAGAAGCGCCGCACCATAGAGCGTGCCCCAGCCGGTATCGGCCGGCAGCCGCGCCAACCCCAGCTTCACGGACACCCAGGCTGCGCCGAACACGCCCAATTGCTTGCCCAGGAACAGCCCCAGCACGATGCCCAGGGTCACCGGCTCGGCCAGGGCGGAGAGCCCGATGCCCGCCAGCGACACGCCGGCATTGGCAAAGGCGAACAGCGGCACGATTGCGAATGCCACCCACTTCACCAGGCCGTGCTCCAGCCGCTGCGACGGCGAATGCGGCTCTCGCGCCGGCATGACAAAGGCCAGTGCGACACCGGCCAGCGTGGCATGAAGCCCCGATTTCAGCACAAACAGCCACAGCAAAATGCCAAGCAGCAGGTAAGGCCACAGCATCATTATCCGCGCCCGCGACAGGCCCCACACCGCGGCCAGTGTGAGCGCCGCCAGCGCGAGGAAGAGCGGCGACAGGCCGTGGCCATAGAACAATGCGATGATCAGCACTGCGAACAGGTCATCCAGGATCGCCAGCGCGGTGAGGAAAATCTTCAGCGCCGGCGGCACGCGGGCGCCGAACAGTGCCAGAACACCCAGGGTGAAGGCGATGTCGGTGGCGGTGGGAATGGCCCAGCCATGCACCGTGAGCGGATCGGCGCGGTTGAGGACGGCATAAATCAGGGCGGGTGCCGCCATGCCGCCGACCGCCGCCAGCCCAGGCAAGGCGCGTCCCCGCCAGGTGGAAAGCTCGCCCTCGCCCAACTCGCGGCGGATCTCCAGCCCCACCAGCAGGAAGAACAGGACCATCAGCCCGTCATTGATCCAATGCAGGACATTGAGCGGGCCCAGATAGATCTGCAGCGCCGAAAAATAGAGCGGCGCCAGCGGCGAATTGGCGACCGCCATCGCCAGCACCGTCACCAGCAGCAGAAGGATGCCGCCGGCGGCCTCGCTGCGAAAGAAATCTTCAAACATGCGGTGAACTCTAGCCTTTCGCCGCCCATCCGGTCATGCACAATCGCCTTTTCATCGTCGATGGAGACAGGTCAATGAGAGGCAGCGTTGTCGTCACGGGCGCGTCAACCGGAATCGGCTGGGGCACGGTGAAGGTGCTGCGGGCGCGGGGCTTCCATGTTTACGGCAGCGTGCGAAGCGGGCGGGACGCAGAGCGCCTGTCGACGGAATTCGGCGCCGGCTTCACGCCGCTTTTGTTCGACCTCACCGACCGGCCGGCCGTGTTCGAGGCATCGCAAGCAGTGAAGGCAGCGTTGAACGGCGAACCCCTGTGCGGACTGGTCAACAATGCGGGTATCGCGATACCGGGTCTTCTGATGATGATGCAGCCGCAGGAGGTGGAGCATCAGCTTGCCGTCAATGTGACGGGCACGCTGAACGTCACCCAGGCCTTCGCGCCGCTGCTGGGCGCGGAGCCGGGCTTTCATGGCCGGCCCGGCCGGATCGTGATGATGTCGTCAGTGGGCGGCACCAGCGCAACGCCCTTCCTGGGCGCCTACAACACCTCAAAATTCGCGCTGGAAGGCATGAGCGAGGCTCTACGCCGCGAACTGATGCGCTATGGCGTCGATGTCCTGGTGATCGCACCAGGCGCCGTGAAGACGCCAATCTGGGGCAAGAACCAGGTGTTGAGCGAACCGCGCTATGCCGAGGGGCCCTATGCCGGCGCTCTGGAGAAGATGCGTGCGTTGGTCCGCGACAGTGCCGCGACCGGGCTGGAACCTGAAATCATCGGCGAGGCAGTCTATCAGGCGCTGACCGCGCCCCATCCGCCGGTGCGGCGCGTGATCACGCCCACGCCGGTTCAGCACTTCCTGACCAACCACCTGCCCAAGCGGATGGTGGACCGGATGATCGCGAAAATGCTGGGCCTGAAGCGGAACGGTTGATCAAAAGCGCTATTCGGCGGCCTGTTTGGCACGCTTGCGCAGATGCGGGAGCAACTCGCGCTTGCGCAACCGGATGCTCAGCGGCGTCACCTCGACCAGCTCATCGTCCTGAATATAGGCCATCGCCTGTTCCAGGGTCATCGGCACGATCGGCGTCAGGCGTACGGCCTCGTCCTTCGACGTGGTGCGGATGTTGGTGAGCTGCTTGGCCTTGGTCGGGTTAACGTCCAGGTCGTTGTCCTTGGCATGCTGGCCGATGATCATGCCCTGGTAGACCTTGGTGCCGGCGGTCACGAACAGCTTGCCGCGTTCCTCGATATACCAGAGGCCATAGGCCACCGCCTCGCCGTCCTCGGTCGAGATCAGCACGCCGTTGACGCGGCCGCCGACACTGCCCTTGTGCGGGGCATATTCCAGGAACATGCGATTCATCACGCCGGTGCCGCGCGTGTCGGTGAGGAATTCGCCGTGATAGCCGATCAGGCCGCGCGCGGGCGCGCGAAACACGATGCGGGTCTTGCCGGCGCCGGTGGGGCGCATGTCGGTCATCTCACCCTTGCGATTGGAGATTTTCTCGATCACCACGCCGGTATAGGGATCGTCGACATCGACGGTGACTTCCTCGATCGGCTCCAGCTTCTCGCCATTCTCGGTCTTGAACAGCACGCGCGGGCGGCTGATCGACAGTTCGAAGCCCTCGCGGCGCATGGATTCGATCAGCACGCCCAGTTGCAGTTCGCCGCGACCGGCCACCTCGAAAGCGCCCTCGCCGGTTTCGGTGACCTTCAGCGCGACATTGCCCTCGGCCTCGCGCATCAGGCGGTCACGGATCACGCGGCTCTGCACCTTGTCGCCTTCCCGGCCGGCCAGGGGCGAATCGTTGACGGCCAGGGTCATGGCCAGGGTGGGCGGGTCGATGGGATGGGCCGGAATCGGCGCGTCCACCGAAAGGTCGCACAGCGTGTCGGCGACAGTGGCGGTCTGGAGGCCCGCAATGGCGACGATGTCGCCGGCTTCGGCGCGTTCCACCGGCACGCGCTGCAGGCCGCGGAAGGCCAGCAGCTTGGTAACGCGCGCCTTCTCGATCACCTCGCCGGTGCGCGACAGGACCTTGATATTGCGGTTGGTGGTGATGACGCCGGATTCGATGCGGCCCGTCAGAATGCGGCCCAGGAAGTTGTCGGCCTCCAGCGTGGTGACCAGCATCTTGAAGGGATTCTCCTCGCCCGCAAGCTTCTGGGGCTTGGGCGGGGGCACGTCCGCGACGATGCGGCGGAACAGCGGCGTCAGATCCTTGCGCTCGTCCTCCAGTTCGTCCACCGCCCAACCGTTGCGGCCCGAGGCATAAAGGACATGGAAATCGAGCTGGTTGTCGTTTGCTTCCAGCGACAGGAACAGATCGAAGATGGATTCCAGGGTTTCCTTGGGCTGGGCATCCTGGCGGTCGATCTTGTTGATCACCACGATGGGCTTGAGCCCCAGTTTCAGCGCCTTGGAGAGCACGAATTTGGTCTGCGGCATCACGCTTTCGGCGGCATCGACCAGCAGCACCACGCCATCGACCATCGACAGGATGCGCTCCACCTCGCCGCCGAAGTCGGCGTGGCCGGGGGTATCGACGGTATTTATGCGTACCCCGTTCCACTCCACGCTGGTGCATTTGGCCAGGATGGTGATGCCGCGCTCGCGCTCCTGATCGTTGGAATCCATGGCCCGCTCGGCCATCTGCTGGTTCTCACGCACAGAGCCGGACTGC
Organism: Pseudomonadota bacterium; assembly: GCA_048498895.1. Taxonomy (GTDB): domain Bacteria; phylum Pseudomonadota; class Alphaproteobacteria; order Micropepsales; family Micropepsaceae; genus Rhizomicrobium. Next base: position 3,317 of record JBEHXB010000084.1, on the reverse strand, counting down.
TTGAGGAGCTGGTCCACCAGGGTGGTCTTGCCATGGTCGACATGGGCGATGATGGCAATGTTGCGGATGTCCATGAAGACCGGCCCGGTTCGAGAGGAATGCTGAGGGTGCGCGGCTTATAGACATGGGCTTGCTGCGGGGCAACAAGTGCCCCTGCGCCCGCTGTTACATTCCCGTCAAATATTTAGTATTATGTCAGTTATTTCAATTGTTTAACTGATTTTCCCCTTTTTCAATCCGGGACATTTGTGCGACGATTTCGGAGTATAACTATACCTCATCGGGACCGCTTCGGCGGCTAGGGCCGCGCGTGGCAAGCGCAAATGCCCGGTTGTATCATCAGTTCCGGCATTCAATCCGTCCTGAACCTTTGCGGATTGAAGGGGCAGATTCGGGTTGGGCATGCTGTGTCCCGGCAATCGGGCCGGCAATGAGACATGTCGTGCCAGTTTAAGTGACGTCAGGAAGAAGATCGATGAATATGCAGATGGACCCTTTTCCCGACCAGAAGGCCGACAGCCGGGTCGAGCGGCCGCGCCGCGGCGGCATCCGCGTGCTGGTGGGCGCGGTGGGTCTGGTGCTGGTTCTGGGCGGCTTCTGGTACTGGAATCACGAGGGCGACAGCGCCGATCTCCACCGTGTGCTGGCCGCGCCGGTGCATGTTGCCGCCGTCACCAAGGCCACCATGCCGGTGGTCGAACGCACAATTGGCACGGTGATGGCCAATTCCACCGTGCTGATCAACGCCCGCGTCCAGGGCCAGCTGGTGAAGGCCTATTTCAAGGAAGGCCAGATGGTTCGCCAAGGTGACCTGCTCTTCCAGATCGACCCGCGCCCCTATCAGGCGGCCTATGACAATGCGCGCGCCTCGCTGGCCAGCGCCAAGGCCAAGGCCGAGCGCTATAAGCGCCTTCTGGGCCAGAACGCGATTTCGCCCCAGGACGCCGACGATGCCGAGGCGGCCTATCTGGAGGCCAAGGCGACGACGGAATCGGCGCTGCTGAACCTGGAGTTCACCCAGATCCACGCCCCGGTGAGCGGCAAAACTGGACCGATCCTGATCCAGCCGGGCAACATGGTGGCCGCTTCCACCGCTTCGACCAACGCCACGCCGCTGGTGCAGATCAACGAGATCCAGCCGGTGAAGGTATCCTTCTCGCTGCCCCAGTCCGACCTGCCGCGCATCCAGGCGCGCCAGAAGGGCAAGGGCCTGATGGCGACCATCAGCATGGAAGGCGCCGGCGGCAAGACGATAAGCGCGCCGGTCGATTTCGTCAGCAATGCGGTGACCGGTTCGACCGGCACGATCGAGCTGCGCGCCACCTTTCCCAACCAGGACCTGGTGCTGGTGCCCGGCCAGCTGGTGGATGTGACGGTGGAACTGGATTCCATCCCCAATGCCTGGATCGTGCCTCATGACGCGGTGAACCAGGGCCCCAACGGGGCTTACGTCTATGCCATCCAGGATGAGCGGGCGATGCTGAAGCCCGTCAATGTCCTGTTTGACGACACCAGGAATGTGGCGGTCGAAGGCAAGCTGGCGATTGGCGAGCAGATCGTCACCGACGGCCAGCTTCGCGTCGTGCCGGGAGCCAAGGTTTTTGTGGAAGGCGCCAGGCGCGGCGAGAATGACACGGGCGGCGCCGATCAGCAGGGCCGCAAGCGCAGGACGTCATGAACATCTCACGTCGATTCATCGACTATCCGGTCATGACCACGCTGGTCATGGCCGCGCTCGTGATCTTCGGCGCGGTAGGCTATGCCACCCTGCCGGTGAGCGAACTGCCAAATGTGGACTTCCCCACCGTGCAGGTGTTCGCCGGCCTTCCCGGCGCCGATCCCGAGACCATGGGTTCGGCGGTGGCCGCGCCGCTGGAGAACGCCTTCTCCACCATTCCCGGCATCGACTCGATGACCTCGTCGAGCTCGCAGGGCTCGACCCGCATCACCATCCAGTTCAAGCTCGACCGCAACATCGACGGCGCCGCCCAGGACGTTCAGGCTGCCATCTCCAGCGCCATTCACCAGTTGCCGCGCTCGATGCCAAGCCCGCCGACCTTCCGCAAGGTCAATCCGTCGGACATTCCGATCCTGTTCCTCGCGCTGTCGTCCACCACCCTGCCGCTGACCGAGGTGGATCGCTATGCCGACTCGCTTCTGGCGCGCCAGCTTTCCACCCTGGACGGCGTCGCCCAGGTCAACGTTTTCGGCGCCGCCAAATATGCGGTGCGCATCCAGGCCGATCCCAACAAGCTGGCCACCCGCGGCATCGGGATCGACAAACTGGCCGCGGCGGTCCAGAGCACCAATGTCAACCAGGCCACCGGCGCGCTGAACGGCGAAACCGACGCCCACATCATCCATACCGCCGGCCAGCTCGACGACGCCGCGGCCTTCCGCCAGCAGATCATCGCCTATTCCAAGGGCGCGCCCGTGCGCCTGGGCGATGTCGCCAATGTGATCGACGCCACCGACGATCCGCGCCAGGGCAACTGGTGGCACGGCCAGCGCGCCATCACCGTGGCGATCATGCGCCAACCGGGCTCCAACACCATCGCCGTGGTGAACGAGGTCAAGCAGGTCCTGCCCCAGTTCAGGGCAATCCTGCCGGCGGGCATCGATTTGGTGATCCGTCACGACCGTTCCGACACCATTCGCGCTTCGGTCGCCGACGTGCAGATGACGCTGATGATCGCCGCCGCGCTTGTGGTGGGAGTGATCTTCGTCTTCCTGCGAAAGGTGTCGGCTACCATCATCCCCTCGCTGGCGTTGCCCATTGCGGTGATCGGCACTTTCGCCGGCATGTCGCTGATGGGATACAATCTCGACAACCTGTCGCTGATGGCGTTGACGTTGTCGGTGGGCTTTGTGGTCGACGATGCCATCGTCATGCTGGAGAACATCGTCCGCCACGTGGAAAATGGCGAGAAGCCCTATGACGCCGCAGTCAACGGCGCCAGGGAGATCGGCTTCACCATCCTGTCCATGACCGTCTCCCTAGCGGCGGTGTTCATCCCCATCGTCTTCATGGGCGGGGTGGTCGGCCGGCTGCTGCACGAATTTGCCGTCACCATCATCATCGCCATCCTGTTCTCGGGCGTGATCTCGGTGACGCTGACGCCGATGCTGTGCGCGCGCATGCTCAAGTCCGAGAAGGACGAGAAGCACAATGCCTTCTATCGCTGGAGCGAAAACACCTTCAACCGCATCCAGGCCGGCTACAACGACAGCCTGAACTGGAGCCTGGGTCACAAACGCGTCATCCTGGGCCTGTTTGCCGCCTCGCTGATAGCCAGTGGCGTGCTGTTCGTCGTGAT
>JBEHXB010000083.1:0-8213 GCA_048498895.1 Pseudomonadota bacterium | reverse complement strand
ACGCGCGCTGGTCACGGCGGGCCCCACGCAGGAACCGCTGGACCCGGTGCGTTTCATCGCCAACCGCTCCAGCGGCAAGCAGGGCTATGCCATCGCGGGCGCGCTGGCGCGCGCGGGCGCGCAGACCACCCTGGTGTCGGGCCCGGTTGCCCTGTCGGCGCCGGCAGGGGTCAGGCTGATGCCGGTAACCACGGCGCGTGAAATGCAGGCGGCATGCGAAGCCGCCCTGCCCGCCGATGTGGCGGTGATGGCCGCGGCGGTGGCGGACTGGCGGCCGCAGATCGCCCTGAACAGCAAGATAAAGAAGGATGGCGCGGTGCCGGAAATCCGGCTGGTGGAGAATCCCGACATTCTCGCGCATCTGGCCCGACATGCCATGCGCCCGTCCCTTTTGATCGGCTTTGCAGCCGAGACGGACGACGTGATGGCCCATGCACTGGAAAAGCGCACGCGCAAGGGCGCGGACTGGATCATCGCCAACAATGTCTCCGCCAACGAGTTTGGCGAGTCGGTAATGGGCGGCGACCGCAACCGCGTGCATCTGGTCAGCGCCGCGGGTGTCGAGGACTGGCCGGAAATGACAAAAGCCGAGGTGGCCGAAAAACTGGCCGCGCGCATCGCAAGGGAATTGAAAGGGGCGGCATGAAACTTCTGATCAAGCGTCTGGAGCACGCGCATGACCTGCCTTTTCCCCATTATGCGACCCAGGGCTCGGCAGGGCTGGACCTGATGGCCGCCATCGAGGGCGAGATGGTGCTGTCGCCCGGCAAGCGTGCCGCCGTGCCCACTGGCATCGCCATCGAACTGCCCCAGTGTTTCGAGGCCCAGGTGCGGCCGCGCTCCGGCCTGGCGCTGAACCACGGCGTCACCTGTCTCAACACGCCCGGCACCATCGACAGCGACTACCGCGGCGAGGTGAAGGTCATTCTGATCAATCACGGCGACAATCCTTTCCATATCAGGCGTGGCATGAAGATCGCCCAGATGGTGGTCGCGCGCTGCGAGCAGGCCGTCCTGTTCGAGGTGGACGACCTTTCGGAAAGTGAGCGCGGCGAAGGCGGCTTCGGATCCACGGGCATGATTGCCGCCGGCGCGGCGTCGCCGAACGAAGACGGCAAAGTCTGATGCTGAAACTGTCGCGCAAGACCCTGCTGGCGCTGGAGGCCGTTATTGACATCGCCTTCAACGCGCGGCCGGAGCCGGTTCAGGCCAAGGAGATCACCGCCCGGCAAGGGGTGCCTCAACGCTATCTGGAACAGGTGATGCAGCAACTGGTGCGCGCCGGTATCCTGAAGGGGGTGCGAGGCCCGCGCGGCGGCTATCGCCTGGCGCGGGAGCGGCGGCGCATTTCCGTGGGCGATGTGGTCAGGGTGGCCGAAAGCATCGAGGACGAGGAGGATCGCAACGCGCCCCGGTCCGACCTGGGCCAGCGTATCGTCGCACCCTTCGTGCAGACGCTGCAGGACGAACTCATGGTGCGCCTGGACTCGATCTCGATCGAAGACCTTTGCCAGAAGGCCCGCCACGCCGGCATGGACGCCAGCGCCGAGACCAGCGCAGATTTCACAATCTGATATTCAAGGAGGACGGCCATGCAGACAGGAAAGCCGGGACGCGGACGCATTTATGACTCCATCACCCAGACCATCGGCGACACACCCCTGGTGCGAATGCACCGCATGCCGAACGAAGCCGGCGTCAAGGCCGACATCCTTTTGAAGCTGGAATTCTTCAATCCCATCGCCTCGGTCAAGGACCGCATCGGCGTGTCCATGGTCGAAGCGATGGAAAAGCAGGGCATCATCACCCCGGGCAAATCCACCCTGATCGAACCGACCAGCGGCAACACCGGCATCGCGCTGGCCTTCGTGGCCGCGGCCAAGGGTTACAAGCTGATCCTGGTGATGCCGGACAGCATGTCGCTGGAGCGGCGCAAGATGCTGCTGCTGCTGGGGGCCAGGCTGGAACTCACCGAAGCGTCCAAGGGCATGAAGGGCGCCATCGCCCGCGCCCATGAGCTGGTGGCGGAAAACCCGGACGCGGTGATCCCCCAGCAGTTCGAGAATCCTGCCAACCCGGATATCCACCGCACGACCACGGCGGAGGAGATCTGGAACGACACCGAGGGCAAGGTCGACATCGTGATCTCGGGCGTGGGCACCGGCGGCACCATCACGGGCGTCGGCCAATATCTGAAGGCCAGGAAGCCTGCGGTGCAGATGATCGCGCTAGAGCCGGAGGATTCCGCCGTGCTGTCGGGCGGCCCGCCCGGTCCGCACAAGATTCAGGGCCTGGGCGCGGGCTTCGTGCCGGCCATCCTGGACCGCAAGGTGATCGACGAGGTCATCACCATCTCCAACGAGACGGCGCTGGAGACGGCACGGCAGACGGCGCGCGAGGAAGGCATTCCGGTGGGCATCTCGTCGGGCGCGGCCATTGCGGCGGCGCTGGAGGTGGGGGCCCGGCCCGAGAACGCGGGCAAGACCATCGTGGCGATCATTCCGTCCTTCGCGGAACGCTATCTGTCCACGGCGCTGTTCGAGGGTCTCTGAGGCGTCTCAGCCTGGCGAAGCCATCAAATCCGGCCGGTCGGTGCAGATCGCATCCAGGTTGGAGAGGCGGCGCATCTCGTCCGCGTCATTGACCGTCCAGGCGCCGACTTGCAGGCGTCTGGCCCGCGCGTGGGCGACGTTTTCGGGCGACGCGTCGAGGTAGCAGGGAAACCAGCCATCCGCGCCCGCCGCCGCGACAATGTCGATGGCGGCGCGGGCATCGCCCGACAATTTGTCAGTGGTGAACCAGCAGGCAGCATTCTCATCGCGCGCCTTCATGGCAAACAACGCGCGCCAGTCAAAGCCCACGAAGATCGCACGGTCCAGGAAGCCGGCAGCGCGGACCACGTCATAAGACGCATCAGCCAGCGCGACGGGATCGGCGCTGTCTTCGCTGGCATCGCATTTCAGTTCCACCATCAGCCTGAACGGCCGCAAGGCTTCCGAAGCCAGCGTCACCACCGCTTCCAGGGTCGGTATGATTTCATCGTCCACCGCGCGCTGCATGGGATGGCGGCGGGCATAATCGCTGCCGGGGCGCGGACGGCCGACTTCGAACTGGCTTAATTCCGCGCAGGTCAGGTCCTTGACCCGCGGCCCCGGCCGTTTCAGCCAGGCGCCATCCTGGCGCGCCACGTCCATCATCAACCGGAAATCATGATGCACCACCGGCACGCCATCGGCCGAAAGCTGCACGTCGAGTTCCGCGCCGTCACAGCCCCTCGCAATGGCGTCTACAAAGGCCGCCAGCGTATTCTCGGGCACCAGACCCGCGCCGCCGCGATGGGCGATGTTGAGAGGACGATGCATAGCCTGCCCCACGCAAAGGTTGTGCCAGACCTACACGCTCCCATTGACAGGCGAAAGGTCCGGGCGTAACCCGGCGCCCCGTTTTAACCAAATGCCACAGAAGGCCCGCGTGACCCATTTTGCGTACCGCCCCCGCGCCATCCGCGGCATCATTCCGGGACTGCGATAGCGTCCGCTTCGGCGTGCCGCATTTCGACCCTCCCGGGCCTTCCCGCGGAGGGTTTTTCGTTCTCGCATCTTGCTTCTCCCCGTCCTCGCCATGACCGAACCTGAAATCACCGAAGCCGCCCATCCCGGTCCCCTGGTCGCAGGCGGTGCGCCCGGCGCCTGGCGGACGGAACTGCGCGAGCTGCTGCGCCTGGCCGTGCCGCTGGCCGCCACCCAGCTTGCCCAGATGGCGATCCTGGCGACCGACACGTTGATGCTGGGTCATCTGAGCAAGGAAGCACTGGCCTCGGCCGCGCTGGGCAATACGGTCTATTTCTTCGCCTGGCTGCTGGGCTGCGGCCCGGCCAATGCCGTTTCGCCCGTCATCGCCCATGTGCTGGGCGAAAAGAGTCCCGAGGAAGTGCGGCCGGCCGTTCGCATGGGCCTTTGGGCCGCGCTGATCGTGACCCCGCCGCTGCTGGTGGTGTTGCTTCTGACCCATCCGATCATGCTGCTTCTGGGTGAGGCGCCTGGGTTGGCGACAGGCGCCGGGCGATTCATGTCGACGCTGTGCTGGGGCCTGCCGTTTGCCCTCTGCTTCCAGGTGCTGCGCAATTACGCCACCGCGCTGTCGCGCCCCGTGGCTCCGATGGTCGTGGTCCTTCTGGCTATCATCTTCAATGCGCTGGGTGACTGGTGCCTGATCTTTGGCCATCTGGGATTGCCGGCCCTGGGCCTGGTGGGGTCAGGCCTCGCCAGCGCGCTATCGAATGTCTTCAGCTTCTGCGCGATGCTGGCGATCATCTATCTGACGCCGGCCTTGCGCGCGCACCGCATCCTGAAGAACTTCCGCATGCCGCATTTCGGACACCTGCGCGAGACGTTCCGGCTAGGCATTCCCATCGGACTTACCACCGTCTTCGAAGCCATGCTGTTCAATGCCGCGACCATCCTGATGGGGCTGTTCGGCACCACGGCACTGGCGGCACATCAGATCGCCATCACCATTCCTTCCCTCACCTTCATGGTGCCCCTTGGTGTGGGACTGGCGGCAACCGTGCGCGTCGGGCTGGCGGCGGGCGCCGGAGACATGGTCGCGGCGCGGCGCGCGGGCTTCATCGCCATCGGCGTGGCAATGGCATTCATGACCGCCAGCTCGGCGGTGCTGCTGATTTTTCCCGAACAGATCGCTGGGGCCTGGTTCTCCAGCGACGCTGCCAATGCCGATGCCATTGCGCTGACCGTAGTGTTCCTGCATGTCGCCGCCGCCTTCCAGGTCGTGGACGGGCTTCAGGTCAGCGCGGCGATGGCCTTGCGCGGATTGAAGGATGCGCGCGCGCCGATGTGGATTGCAGGGGCCAGCTATTGGCTGGCGGGTTTTCCGATGTGCGTGGCGCTGGGCTTCGGACTGAAGATGCGAGGGCTGGGCATTTGGATCGGCCTTGCCTTCGGCCTTCTGGTGGCGGCGGTGCTTCTGGTGTGGCGCTTTGCCTGGCTTTCCCGCAAGCAGGCCCTGTCAAAACAGATGCATGACCGCGAAGAGCAGGCTGGCCGCGATGAGGGCAAGCAGGACCAGTAGTGCCACGCGGGCCGGGCGGGCGCGGCGCTCCTGCTCGGCGGCGATGGCGCGCGCGGTATCGGGATGCAGGCGCATGCCGCCTTCCGCCACCATCTGCGACAGTTCTTCGGCGTTGCGGACGAGCTGCGGCAGGTCCTGGGCCAGCTTGCCCAGCGCTCCCAGACTTTCGGCGGCCCGGCCCAGCGCAGCCTCGGGGCCAGTCTGCTGATGCACCCATTTTTCGGCCACCGGCCGGGCGGCTTCCCAGATGTCGAAATCGGGATCAAGTGCCCGGCATACGCCTTCCACCACCACCATCGTCTTCTGCAGCAGCACCAGCTGCGGCTGGGCCTGCATGTCGAAGCGGCGCGTCGTCTCGAACAACTGGCCGAGCAGCCGGGCAATGGAGACATCGCGCGCGCTCCTGCCGAAGATGGGTTCGCCAATGGCACGCAGCGCCTGGGCGAAGGTCTCCACCGAATGGCTGGGCGGCACGAAGGCGAATTCATAATGCAGCTCGGCAACGCGCTTGTAATCGCGCTGCAGGAAGCCGGCCAGCGTGCCGGCCATGAAGCGGCGCATGCCCGCGTCGAGCCGGCCCATGATGCCGAAATCCACCGCCACCAGCCGGCCGTCAGGATCGATGAAAAGGTTGCCCGGGTGCATGTCGGCGTGAAAGAACCCGTCACGCAGCGCCTGGGTCAGAAAGCTGCGCATCACCAGAACGGCCACCTGTCGGGGATCGCGGCCTGCCGCGGCCAACGCATCGGGATCGCGCACCGAGACGCCGTCGATCCATTCGCTGGTCAGCACCGTCTCGGCGGTGCGAGACCAGTCGACATGCGGAACGCGGAACTCGGCCTCGGCGCGCGTACGTTCGTAGAGCTCGCCGGCGGCGGCCGCTTCCATGCGCAGGTCCAATTCCAGCGCCACGCTGGCGGCAAGTGTCTCGACGATGGCGACGAGGCGCAGCCGCCGCGCCTCGGCAGAAAGGTTTTCGGCCATATGGGCGGCCCAGGCCAGGGCGTCCAGGTCGCGGGCGAACTGCCTGCGGATGCCCGGACGCAATATCTTCACCGCCACGCGCACCGACGGCGCATCACTCCCCGCTGCCGGAGATGTCCAGGCCTGATGGACCTGGGCAATGGAGGCGGCTGCAATCGGCGCACCAAAGCCGGAGAACAGCTGCTCCACCGGCTTGCCGAATGCCCTGGTGATTTCGGCGCGCGCCTCGGCCTCGCTGAATGGCGGCAGGCGGTCCTGCAGGTGTTCGAGCGCGGAGGCAACATGCTCACCCACCACATCGGGCCGGGTCGCCAGCATCTGCCCCAGCTTGATGTAGGCCGGGCCCAGTTTTTCCAGCCCGCGTGCCAGGCGCGGTCCCGCATCCGGCTTTCCGGCGCGGAAGGCGAGCATCGGGCCGGTCAGCACGACAGCGGCCTGGGCAAGGCGGAACAGGCTGGAGACGGGGTTCATAAGGTCACGTTTTACAGGCGCCAGGCCGAATGCATGGCGGCGATACCACCGGAGAGATTTCGTACCTTGACCTGGCAGAGCCCAGCTTCGGCAATCATTGCGGCGAATTTTGCCTGGGGCGGGAAGCGGCGGATGCTCTCGGCCAGGTAGCGATAGGAATCTTCATCCTTGGCAACCAGGCCACCGATCTTCGGCAACAGCCGGAACGAATAGGCATCGTAGAGCGCGTCCAGCCCCGGCACCTGGACTTTGGAGAACTCCAGGCAAAGAAAACGCCCCCCCGGCTTGAGCACACGGCGTGCCTCACGCAGCGCAGTGTCGATATGGGTGACGTTGCGAATGCCGAAGGCGATGGTATAGGCATCGAAATGGGCATCAGGGAAGGGCAGGCTTTCGGCGTTGCCGCAGACCCATTCGACCGCCGTCTCCCCCTGTTCCCGCGCCCGGCGCACGCCCTCGCCCAGCATGTCGGCATTGATGTCACAGACGGTGACGGCTGCCTCGCCGCCGCGGCTTCGCGCCATCCCGGCAATGCGGAAGGCGATGTCGCCGGTCCCCCCCGCCACGTCCAGGCAGCGCCAGCCCGGCTGGGGGTTCAGCCATTCCACCAGGGCGTCCTTCCAGATGCGATGAACGCCCGCACTCATCAGGTCGTTCATCAGGTCGTAGCGCGCCGCGACGGATGAGAAGACCCCCTTCACCAGGGCTTCCTTGTCGTCTTCCGGGACCTCGCGGAAACCGAAACTGGCAGTTTTCTCTGTCATGGTTGGAACATAGCGCGGGCCGGGGGCAATGGGCTACGGTCGTTTCCCGCGACTCTTCACCCACCAAGATGCCCGAACTCCCCGAAGTCGAGACCGTACGCCTGGGGCTCCAGCCAGCCCTGGAGGGCCATGTGATCACCCGTGCCCAGACGCGGCGCGGCGATCTGCGCATCCCCTTCCCCAGGGACTTCGTGAGGCGGCTGGAGGGGCGCAGGGTCACGCATCTGAGGCGCCGGGCCAAATACATTCTGGCAGACCTGGACAGCGGCGAGACACTGGTGATCCATCTGGGCATGAGCGGGCGCATGAGCGTCTATTCGGAAAACAGGCCCCGTAAGCTGGGCAATTATCTATATGATGCCGCCCCTGCCACCGCCGGCGCCGACAAGCATGACCATGTGGTGCTGGAGACCGATGCGCCGGCGAAAATCGTCTTCAACGACCATCGCCGCTTCGGGCTGATGACGCTGGTGAACACGGCCCACCTGGAAGAGGACCGGTTGTTCCGGGACGTGGGCGTCGAGCCTCTGTCCGATGCTTTCAATACCGCCTATCTGGCAAAGGTGCTGGAGGGAAAGAAGACGCCCATAAAATCCGCGCTGCTCGACCAGCGGTTGGTCGCGGGGCTGGGCAACATTTATGTGTGCGAGGCGCTTTTCCGGGCAAGGATATCGCCCAAGAGAATGGCGGGTTCGATTTCCGCGGAGCGGCTGGCGCCACTGGCCGCCGCGATCAGGAAAGTGCTGAAGGATGCCATCGCCGCCGGCGGCTCAACTTTGCGCGACCATGCCCAGGCCACTGGCGATCCCGGCAATTTCCAGCATCATTTCCTGGTCTATGGACGCGAAGGCAGGCCCTGCAAGCTGGGCCTCGTCGAGGCTGATGCCGCGCGGCTCGAAATAGGCG
>JBEHXB010000082.1:0-8232 GCA_048498895.1 Pseudomonadota bacterium | reverse complement strand
GTCGTGGTGTCGGACCGCGATCCCAATGCGCCCGGCTTTGCATTTGCCGATTCCTGCCTGATCGCGGACGTCTATGGTCCCGCCGAAACCGCCGCTGCCGCCGAACGTTACAGCCGCAAGATAAGGAAGATCGACGGCGTGCTCTGTGTCGCCGCCGACGCTCCGGTAACTGCCGCCACCGTCGCCCAGCGCCTGCGCCTGCCCGGCCTTCCGGTGCATGTGGCGGAGCTGGCCTGCGACAAGCTGGCGATGAAAAAAGCCTTCCGCAGCGCGGGCGTGAGCGTGCCCTGGTTCGCCGAAGTCTCCACCCCCCAGGAACTGCAGCGCATCGCCATCGAGCGGGGCCGCGATCTGGTCATCAAACCAGTGGACTCGCGCGGCAGCCGCGGGGTGCAGCGCGTCGCGCAGGTGGTCGACCTGACCGGCGCCTTCATGCTGGCGCGCAGCCATTCGCCCAGTGAGCGGGTCATGGTGGAGCAGTATCTGTCCGGTCCACAGGTCTCCACCGAAAGCATCGTGATCGACGGGGTGTGCCACACACCCGGCTTCTCGGACCGCAATTACGAATATCTGGAGCGCTATGCGCCCTTCTTCATCGAAAATGGCGGCGACCTGCCCAGTCATTTGCCCGCCAGCGTCCAGGACAAGGTGAAGAACCTGGTCGGACGGGCCGCGTCGGCACTTGGCATAACCACCGGCACGGTCAAGGGCGACATTGTTGTGCACCAGGGCGAGCCTTACATGATCGAATTGGCAGCGCGTCTGTCGGGCGGCTTCTTCTGTACCCGCGAGATTCCGCTCAATACCGGCGTGGATTTCATCGGCGCTGCCATCCGGCTGGCGTTGGGCGAGACGGTTGCACCTGAAGAGCTCAGCCCGCGCCGGCAGATGCCCGTGGTGCAGCGATATGCCTTTCCCCAGCCCGGCAAGGTCATGAGTGTAAGCGGGGAAGAGGATGCCCGTCGCCTTCCCGGAATTTCCGATGTGGTCGTCACTGCCCAACCAGGCGATGTAATCCCGCCCGCCGGCGACAAGCGACCAAGCGCCGCGATGGTGCTGGCCACAGGCGATACCCACGCAGCGGCGCTGAAGGCGGCCAACGATGCGCTGGCCCTGATCCGGATTCGCACCGCATGAACGCGCCCTTTCAGGTGCAGGAGACAAAGACGGGAAGCGGGTTTTCCGTCTTTGCCTTTTTCCATCTGAATCTGGCCTTTTCTTCCATCGAGGAAGACCGCCGAGACGCGGTGATCGCCAATTGCTACTGGCCGCTCCTGAAGCTGGCGGCAGCGCACGGGCCGCTGGGCATGGAGATCGGCGGCTATACGCTGGAAGAGATCGCCGCCCGCGACCCTTCCTGGATCGACGAGGCGCGCGCCGCCATTCGGCGTGGCCAGATCGAGTTGATTGGTTCGGGCTACAGCCAGATGATCGGCCCGCTGGTTCCAGCGAGAGTGACGCGGGAAAACCTGCGCCTGGGGCTTGAGACCTATGCGCGTCTTCTGGGCGCGCGGCCGCGCCTGGCGTTGGTCAATGAGCAGGCTTATGCCGGGGGACTGGTGGGTCTGTATGCTGATGCCGGGTTCGACGGCTTGATCATGGATTTCGACAATCCCGCCAGCCAGCATCCCGAGTGGCATGGCGAGACAGGCTTTCTGCCGCAGTATGCGGTGGGGCCGGACGGTCGCCGTATCGCGCTGGTCTGGAGTAACACCGCCGCCTTCCAGCAGTTGCAGCGGCATGCCCATGGCGACACCCCGCTCGACACCTACCGCGGCTTTGTGCGCGGACGGCGTGGCGAAGCCCCACGCGCGCTTTGCCTCTATGCCAGCGATGCGGAGATTTTCGATTTTCGCCCAGGCCGCTTCAAGACCGAGGAAAGGCTCAGCGGCGGAGAATGGCAACGCATCGCCGGCGCTTTCGCGGCCGTGCGCCAGGATGGTGCGGTGTTCGTGCCGCCCTCGCAGGTTCTGGACATGTTGAGTATGCCGGGCGCCGGCCGCGATCTGGTTCTGGAAAGCCCCGGCTGCCCCGTACCGGTCAAGAAGCAGCGCAAATACAATCTGGCCCGCTGGGCCGTGACGGGCCGGGACAATCTGGCCATCAACGCCGCCTGTGAACGCATCTGGCGCGGCATGATTGCCGACGAGAGCAAAGCAGACTGGAAGGAGCTCTGTTATCTCTGGGCCAGCGATTTCCGCACCCACATAACGCAAAGGCGGTGGGATGGCTTTGTCGAAAGGTTGAAGGCAGCCGATGCCCGCTGGGGCATCAAGGTGGCCCCGCCGCAACGGCCGCTTGATGGGGCGCAGGTCACCGATCGCCATATCGAGATCAGCACGCCCAGCCTTTCGGCGCAACTGGACCGGCGGCGGGGGTTGGCATTGTCCATGCTGCGCTTTGCCGGCCATCCATGTGCAGCGCTGGGAGGACTGCCGCACGGCTATTTCGACGATATCGCACTGCAGGCGGACTGGTATACCGGCGACTGCGTGTGGGAAGGGCCGGGCGAGCACAAGACGACCGACCTGGACTGGGCCGAGACCCGCATCGAAAAGACCGCCAGCGGCGATGTGCTGGTTGAAGGGCGCGTTGAAACCCCGCACGGCACCATCGAGAAGCGGATGCGTTTTCTCGCCGGCTCACCACGTGTGGAGTTCGACCTGTCATTCGACTGGGCCGGCTGGGAGAAGGGCGTACTGCGGCTGGGCCACTTCACCTTGCTGCCCGAGGCGTTCGATCTGAAAGAGCTCCGGCTCTCCACCAACAATGGTGGCGCGACCGAGCATTTCACCTTGGCCGGCCAGCCGATCGATCACGGCGCACCAGTATCCTTCCTGGTCTCATCCAGTTTCGGGCTGGGCATGACCGAAGGCTGGGCGCGTATCGGCGATGACGCAACTGCGCTGCGCTTCGAGGTGGATCGTTGTTGCGCGCCGCTGCTGGGACTTTTGACTCACCGGCCGGCGCGGCGCGCAGGCGGCGATCAAAGCCTTTTTTGCCAGCTGCAACTATCGGCCCTGGAACTGGATGACACCCGCAAGCCCGCCGCCTATCTTGCCGGCCCGCGCCGCTTCCGTTTTTCCGTCAGCGCCGACTGAGAACCAGACAGCTGCAAGGGGCACGAGGCCGAAGCCCCGTACCCCTTGCATCCCACCAGAATTGTTCCCTACGCCCCGGGGCAGGAGCCGTATTCTTACGGTCCCCTGGCATCGGTTGGCGATGGACGGTGCCCCGAAGAAGGGGACACCGTCCATGCCGTGGCTTAGTGGAACAGGGAGAGAATCGTCTGCGGCGCCTGATTGGCGATCGACAGCGCCTGGATACCCAGCTGCTGACGAACCTGCAGGGCCTGCAACTGTGCGCTCTCCTGCGCCATGTTGGCGTCGACCAGGTTGCCGATGCCCTGGGTCAGGGTGTCGGACAGCTTCTGGGCGAAGGTGCCCTGGATCGAGAACTTCGCCGCGCCGGCCGACAACTTGGCGAGCGCCGAGTTGACGTTGGTGAGCGAGGACTGGATCGTGGCCACGAGAGCCGAGGCCTTGGTCTGGGTCGAGATCGAGGAGGTGGACTTCACGGTCACGATGGTACCCGACAGAGACAGCTTCTGGGCCGAAGTGGTGATGCGGCGGCTGCCGTCGGCACTGGCCAGAGCCGTGATCTGAGTGGTCGAACCATCCACCAGGTTGAAGCCGTTGAACACAGCGTTCTTCACGATCGTGGTGATCTGGTCACGCAACGCGGTGAAGTTGGAGTTCAGGGCCTGGCGACTGGCGGTGTCCAGCGAGGAGTCGGCGGCGGACAGCGCCTTCTGCTTCATCTGGATCAGCAGGTCCGAGATCGACTGACCGGCAGACAGGGCCACGTCAACCGCGGAAGTCGCATTGTTGATGGAGCTCATGACGGCCTGGTAGCCGGCAACCTGACCGCGCTGGTTCTGGGCGATCGCGTAGATCGCGCCGTCATCGCGGGCATTGGCGACCTTGTAGCCGCTGTTGATGGCCGACTGGGTCTGGTTCAATTGACCCTGGGTGGCAGACAGGTACTGCAGCGCAATGGCGGCGCCGTTATTGGTGTTGACGCTAAAAGTCATGTGGTATCTCCGTTCTGGTTTCGAGCATCGCTCATTGGGCATTTTGCCCGGACGGCCACACTTCAAGGCTTGTGCCGAAAGCGATTCAGAATCGCTTAAGCATCGATTTTGCGCGAGGCAGGAAAATCAGTCCCGGCGATCTTTGCCGGGATGCATGCATCGCCCGGCAGAATTTGCCCATGCCCGGCAGCAATTGCCGGGTCAGGCGGCAAAAGATTCCACTTTTCACAAAATGCGTGAATTGAAGGCCCGCGGAATTGCTGGAAAAACCTGCATCAGCATGAGACAGCACATGCTGAAGACGCCCTTAAGCCATGCCCGGAGGGGAAGGGAATGTGGACGCGGGGAAAACGAAAAGGGCGATGCTTTCGCATCGCCCTTCCCGGCCCCTCGACGGGCGTTGAGGCTAGTGGAACAGCGACAGAATGGTCTGCGGCTGCTGGTTGGCGATCGATAGCGCCTGAACGCCCAGTTGCTGACGAACCTGCAGAGCCTGCAGCTTGGCGCTTTCCTGCGCCATGTTGGCATCGACCAGGTTGCCCAGGCCGCTGGTCAACGTATCCGACAATTTCTGGGTGAAGGTCGACTGGATCGAGAACTTCGCCGCACCACTCGAAAGTTTGGCCAGAGCCGCATTGACGTTGGCGAGCGAGGTCTGAAGCGTGCCGATCAGGGCCGAGGCTTTCGTCTGGGTCGAGACCGTGGCTGTCGACTTTAGAGTTACGATGGTACCGGACAGGCTCAGGTTCTGGGCACCGGCGGTGATGCGGCGCGAGCCGTCAGCCGAAGCCAAAGCCTGGATCTTCGTGGTAGAGCCATCGACCAGGTTGAAGTTGTTGAACACGGCATTCTTCACGATCGTGGTAATCTGATCGCGCAGGGCCGTGAAATTGGCATTCAGCGCCTGACGACTCGCCGTATCGAGCGAGGGGTCAGCCGCGGACAACGCCTTCTGCTTCATCTGGATCAGCAGGTCCGATATCGACTGGCCCGCAGAGAGGGCGACATCGATCGCGGACGAACCGTTGTTGAGAGAGCTCATAACGGACTGATAGCCGGCCAGATCGCCGCGCTGGTTCTGGGCAATGGCAAAGATCGCGCCATCATCCTTCGCCGATGCGACTTTCAGGCCGGAATTGATATGAGACTGGGTCTGGTCGAGCTGACCCTGAGTCAGATTCAAATACTGCAGCGCGATCGCCGCGCCGTTGTTGGTGTTGACGCTGAAAGACATTGGCATTCTCCGTTACTGGTGGCGGACGCGCATTCTGCTTGTCCTGGGGCTTGCGGCCCGGGCGGGGAACTGCAACCGCCGTGCCATGCCGTTAACCGGGGAAATGCCTGGTTTTTCTGGGTATTTTCCGGCCGCGCGCGAGCTTGAGTTAGGCATCTTTTGCCCATCGGCAGCATGGGTCGGCAGAAAGGGCGCCGCAAAAACAAAAAGGCCGGCTCCGCCTGTGGCGGGACCGGCCTTCGTGTCGATGACAGGCTTTCCCTAGGACGCCTGCAGGCCCTGCATGATGGTGCGATTGATCTCGATCAACGGGTCCAGCGGCGCCTTCTCGCGCGCCACGCTGCGCGAATATTTCGAAACCCAAAGCGACAGCGAGATAATCTTGGCCCGCACATCCTGGGTCAGGCTGTTGCGGTCGTCCATGCAGTCGGCGGCGAGCGTGCGCCACAGCTGGCGGTTCCAGTCGATTGCCTCGATCAGCTGGGTGCCGACGGCGCCCGCTTCCCTGGCGTTGAGCAGCGCGCCGGTGACCTGGCCGAAAAGCCGGTACTCGGTGACGCGCGGATCTTCGGTCGCAACCTGGACGCTCTGATAGGCTTTAAGGCTCATAGGCAAGACGCTCCCGTTCAGGTTCAAAGAGTTTGCGGCAGGCAATCAGGGCCTTGTAATAATTGCCCTGCGCCACATCGCGGCTGATATCGACGCACATCGACAGGATCGACGCCGTATGGATTGCGCCCATGAATTCGGTCATGCGCAGGGCGAATTCGTTGTAAGGTTCCTGACTGGCCTCGCCGTCGAGGTACATCATCATGATGGCCAGGTAGATGCGCCGGGCGGGCGTGTTGGCATCTTCGGGCTGCAGGATATCCTTCTCGCGCAGCACGCACGCCTTGTTCTGAATCACCAGGCTGGTGCGCTTGTCGCCGTTGGTGAGGACCGCGCCGTTCAGCACGAATTTCTCACCCGGTTTCAAAGACAGCTTGAGCGGCATGGCGCCCCTTTTCGTTTTCGTCTGCAGGACCATAGGCGTGTTTGGTTAACAAAGGGCTGCGAAATCCCGGGGTTTTTCTTTACACACGGTTAAGCATGACTTGCTTTGATGGGCGCGCAAATCCGATCCCGCGAGACAGTCATGGCCCAGGCAGCGCCCCTTCCCACGATTGACGCCCTGTCCGGCGTGGATGCGCGCATGCAGGCCATCGCCAGGCTGGAAGAGCTGGTTGGCGAGGTCGCCCGCGAAAAAGCGCGCCATCGTTCCAACCTTCTGCTCAAGCGGGCGATCCGGTCGTGGCGCAAGGGCGACATCGTCAAGGCGGGCCAGTGGGCGCTGAAGGCGAGCGAAGCCGATGGCGAGAACTCCAAGGCCTTCCATGTGCTGGCCATGGCGCTGGAGCGGATGGGCCACTTGCACAAGGCCCTGGTGACCTATGAACGCGCCTTTCAGCTCGATCCCGAGGACCCGGAACTGCTGATCAATCTCGGGCTGACGGCGTGGAACCTGAAACTGACCGAAGGCGCGGCGAAGATGTTTCAGCTCTATATCGCCGCCTGTCCGGATTCGCCGCTGGGCTACAACAATCTGGGCAGCGTGCAGTGCGACATGGGCGATCCGGCAACCGCAGTCGAAACGCTGCGCGCCGCGCTGTACCGCATGCCGGACGAAGCGATCCTGTGGAATTCGCTGGCCACCGTGCTGGCAGAGGAAGGCCGGGCGGATGAAAGCCTTGTCTTCTATGAGGAAGCGGCACGGCTTCAGCCCAGCTTTGCCCGCGCCTATCACAATCTGGGCTACGCCTATCAGCATCTGGGCCGGCTGGAAGCGGCGTTGAGCGCCTATGACACGGCGCTGGAGCACGCGGTCGATCCCACCGAGCGCCGCGAGACGAGCCATTCGCGCAGCATCTGCCTGATCGGCGCCGGCCATCTGGAAGAGGGATTTCGCGCCTACGAGATCCGCAACGACCAGCGCTTTCGCGCCTACCTGCACCACATGATCGAGGCGCCGCAGTGGAAGGGTGAGGACCTGAACGGGCGCAAAATCCTGGTCGTGGGCGAACAGGGCCTGGGTGACGAGTTCATGTTCGCCAATGCGCTGCCCGATATCCAGAAGGCTGTCGGCGAGGAAGGCAAATTGCAGATCGCGGTCGATCCGCGGCTGGTGCCGCTGTTCCAGCGCAGTTTCCCCGCGGCCGAGGTCGGCACCTATGACGACCGCACCCTGATCGACCCGGACGGCAACAAGGCGCTGCGCCTCATTCCCTTTGCCACAAAGGATAATGCGCCTGACCTGTGGTCGCCGATGGGCTCGGCGCTGCAGCATTTCCGCAAGTCCCTGGCCGACTTCCGCCATGAGGCATTTCTTATTCCCGATCCGGCGCGGGTCGAGGAATTCAAGCTGGCGCTTCGCGCCCTGCCCGGCAGGAAAGTCGGCCTGTGCTGGCGATCCATGATGCTGGGCGCCAAGCGGGCGAAATATTTTTCGCCCATCGACCATTGGGGCCCGGTGCTGAAGACCCCCGGCATCAGTTTCGTCAATCTTCAATATGGTGACAGCGCCGGCGAACTGGCGCGCGCCGCCGAAATGTTCGGCGTCACCATCCATCAGATCGATGGCCTGGACCTGCAGGGAGACATCGACGGCACCGCCGCCCTGTGCGCCGCGCTGGACCTGGTGCTGTCGGCTCCCACTGCAGCGGCCGCCACCGCAGGCAGCGTGGGCGCCAAAACCTGGTTCGTCACCGCCGGCCGGACCTGGCCGCAACTAGGCACCGCCGAATATCCCTGGTACGCGGATACGAAAGTGTTTTGGCCGGAGAAATTCGGCGATTGGAACGCGCTGATGCCGCGTGTGGCTGAAGAACTGGCAGCCTTCGCTGCTGGATAAAAGATAGACAGGCGCACA
>JBEHXB010000081.1:0-8369 GCA_048498895.1 Pseudomonadota bacterium | reverse complement strand
TCAGACAGGCCCAGGCCGTTAAAGCCATTGCCGGTCACGCTTTCGCTTGGGGAAGAAGTCTCAGAAGTTTCAATAACTTCGTCCGTTCCGGCTTCCGCGCCGGAGGTCGTCACACTGTTCGTAGCACGCTCCTGAAAAGGGGCGCTCGGTGTGGCGCCCAGGTCGCTGGCGCCCGGATTGGCGAAGCGACTCTTACCAGACCGATACATAGGGATATTCGCTGAAAAAGCAAGGCCAGGTAGCTAGACTGTCGTTCGCTGGGGGAACTTCAGGCATGACATTCTTGCGGATCTGGATGCTGGCGGCGCTCTGCCTGGGCCTGTGGCTGCTGGCGGCCTATGGCCAATACCGGCCCCAACCCGCCCCGGCTGATGCGCCCGCAGGGACCTTTTCGGCGGTGCGCGCCAGCGCCGCGCTGGGCAGGGTACTGGGAGCAGAGAAGCCGCACCCCGCCGGTTCCGCGGAGAACAACTCTGTGCACAAGCGCCTGCTGGACGTACTGGCGGCGATGGGTGTGAGCGCGCAGACCCAGACAAGCATGAGCTGCCTTGGCGAGGCGCGCCGGCATTTCGTCAGCTGCGGCACCGTCGGCAATGTCCTGGTCAAGGTGACATCCGGTACCGGCGATCCGGTATTGCTGATGGCACACCTGGATTCGGTGGCCGCCGGCCCCGGCGCCTGCGATGACGGCTGCGGTGTCGCCACCCTGCTGGAGACCATCCGCGCGCTCAAGGCATCGCACTTTGCCGGACGCCATCCCATCAACGCGCTGTTCACCGACGGCGAGGAGGATGGACTTCTGGGTGCCGCCGCCTTCCTGCGCGGCGGCACGGTCCATCCGCTGGCGGTAATCAATGTCGAGGCACGGGGCAATCAGGGACCCAGCTACCTGTTCCAGACCGGCCCCGGCGATGCGCCGCTGATCGAGATCTATGCCCGCCATGTCAGGCACTACGCCGCCTCTTCGCTCTATGGCGAGATCTACAAATACCTGCCCAACGATACAGACCTCACGCCGTTCCTGAAGGCAGGCATCACCGGCTACAACTTTGCGCTGATCGGCAACATCGCCGCCTATCACACGCCGCTCGACACGCGCGGGTCGATCGACCTGTCCGGGTTGCAGCAACACGGCGAGGCGGCGCTTAACTTGTCCAAGGCCCTGGCGAACAGTGACGCGGCGTCGCTGAGCGGCGGCAAGGCAATCTATCTGGATCTGCTGGGACGCTGGTTGCCGCGCCTGCCTGCGGGCTGGGCGCTGCCGCTGTCGATCCTGGCCGTTTTCGTCATCGTGCTGGCCGCAATGGCGCAGCGGCGCAATGTCCGCGGCATGGAGCTGTCCCTGCCGGCATTTGCCATGCCGCCGCTGCTGGTGGCCGGGTCGGTGGCGATGGGATTTGTCCTGCACGGACTGGCCGCCTGGATATCGGGCAACGGCGATCCGTCCTTTGCCCACCCTGTCTGGCTGCGCCTTTCACTTGCCTTCGGTGTCTGGGCGGTGGCTCTGTTGACGGCGCGTGGAGCGGGGGCGATTGCCGCCTGGGGCTGGATGAGCGCGATCGCCGTCGCTTGCGCGCTGGTCGCGCCCGGCCTGTCGCCCTATTTCCTGTTTCCGGCCCTGGTGGGCGCGCCGCTTCTGCTGATTTCGGCACGAGGCGGGCGCGGCCCGGCGCTGGTCATCGCGGCCATCGCGGCGCTGGCGATCTGGCTCCAGCTCAATGCCGGCACAGAACCCCTGATGGGCCTGAAGGTCCATCCAATCTTCACCGTCACCGCCGCCTTTGCGCTGGTGCCGGTTCTGCCGTTGCTCGCAGCCGCGCGCGGCCCGGCCTGGACGGCATCCTTTGCAATCTCTCTGGTGCTGGCGCTGTGCCTGGCGGGTGTGGCGGGCCTGGCGCCCTCCCACGACTCCGCGGCGCCGCAGCGGATGAACATCACATATATGGAAAATCGCGGCAAAGCCGCCTGGCTGGTGAGTGCCGAAGCGCCGCCTGGCGGTGCGATGCGCGCCGCCGCCGCCGGCGAGTTCAGTGCCGCGCCGGTCCGCATGCCCAGCTTTGGGCTTTCCGGCTTTCTGGCGCCGGCAGGTCGATCCGAGCTGCCTGTGCCCGGCGCGCGGCTGGAGTCGCGGAACGGCGATGGCGTGACGCTGGTGATGCAGGGCTCCAGCCAGGCGGACGGCATGATCCTGGACGTGCCGGCAAAAGCGGACCTTATCTCGCTGTCGGTCGATGGTGTGCGCGTGCCGGCTTCCGGCGCGATGCGGCTCGTGTGCCACACACCGAGTTGCGCCCGCGCCCGGATCACACTGGACGGCAATTTTCGTGGCGTGGAGCTGCGCTTCGCGGAAATTCGCCACGGCCTGCCGCCCAAGGGCACGCTCCTGCGAAATGCCAGGCCGCCCGAAGCAGTATCGTCGGGGGGCGGTGATACGACCATGCTGGGCGGCGCCATCGGCCCGATTGCCGCCGGGCGCGCTCCACCGCGCTAGCGCGATTCAGATGTCGATGTCGCCCGCCGCGAACTCCGCGTTCTGCTGGATGAACTGGAAGCGCAATTCCGGCTTCTTTCCCATCAGTCGTTCGACCAGGCTTTCGGTGTTCTTGCTGTCGTCGCCGGGCACCTGGACCTGCACCAGGGTGCGATGGCCGGGCCGCATGGTGGTTTCCTTGAGCTGGGCCGGCATCATTTCGCCCAGCCCCTTGAATCGCGAGACTTCAACCTTCGATCCCGTGCGGAATTCGCTCTTCAGCAAGCGCTCCCGGTCGGCGTCGTCCCTGGCATAGACGGTTTTTCCGCCATGGCTGAGCCGGTAGAGCGGCGGCATGGCCAGGTACAGATGGCCGCCGCCGATCAGGTCAGGCATCTCGCGATAAAAGAATGTCAGCAGCAGTGAGGCGATATGGGCGCCGTCCACGTCGGCATCCGTCATGATGATGATGCGCTCATAGCGCAATTCTTCCTCGCGGTATTTGCTGCCGGTGCCGCAGCCCAATGCCTGGACCAGGTCGGACAGTTCCTGGTTCTGTTGCAGCTTGCCCGCCGCGGCGCTGGCCACGTTCAGTATCTTGCCGCGCAGGGGCAGGATCGCCTGTGTGGCGCGGTCGCGCGCCTGCTTGGCGCTGCCGCCCGCGCTGTCGCCTTCCACCAGGAAAATTTCGGTTCCCTCGGCCGCGTCGCGGGTGCAGTCGGCCAGTTTGCCGGGCAGGCGCAATTTGCGCGTGGCGGCCTTGCGGCTGACTTCCTTCTCCTGCCTCTTCCTGAGGCGGTCCTCGGCGCAATCGATCACGAAAGTCAGCAGCTTGTCGGCATCGGCCGGGCTTTCCGCCAGCCAGTGATCGAAATGGTCGCGCACCACCGTCTCCACCAGGCGCTGCGCATCGGGGCTGGAGAGCTTGTCCTTGGTCTGGCCCTGGAATTCCGGCTCGCGGATGAACACCGACAGCACCGCGCAGGCGCTGTCCATCACATCGTCGGCCGTAATCAGTGAAGTCTTGCGGTTGCTGGTGCGCTCGCCATGGTTTCGCAGCGCGCGGGTCAGCGCGTTCCTCAGGCCCTGCTCATGGGTTCCGCCCTGGGGCGTGGGGATGGTGTTGCAGTAGGAGCGGGTGAAGGCATCGCGACCGGGTGCCCAGGTGATCGCCCATTCCACCGCGCCGCGCCCGTCCTTGTTTTCCGTCCGGCCGGAAAAGTCGCGCGGTGTGACGGTTCGCTCCTTGCCGATTTCACTCTGCAGGAAATCCAGCAACCCGCCGGGAAAATGCAGCGTGTCTTCGGCCGGGGTTTCATCCTTGATCAGCGAGGGATCGCAGGCCCAGCGAATCTCGACGCCGCGGAACAGATAGGCCTTGGACTTGGCCATGCGGTGCAGCCGGGCGGGGGAAAAACCTGTGTCGCCGAATATTTTGGCGTCCGGCCTGAAGGTGACGATCGTCCCGCGGCGGTTGACGTTTCCCAGGTCCTTCAGTTTGCCCGCGGCGAGGCCGCGCTCGAAACGCATCTTCCAGGCATGCCTGTCGCGCGCGACTTCCACTTCCATCCATTCCGACAGGGCGTTGACAACCGAAGCGCCCACGCCGTGCAGGCCGCCCGATGTCTCGTAAGCCTTGCCGTCGAATTTTCCGCCGGCATGCAGCGTCGTCATGATGACTTCCAGCGCCGACTTGTTCTTGAACTTGGGATGCGGATCGACAGGAATGCCGCGGCCGTTATCGCGCACCACCAGCACGTTGCCGGGCTTCAGTTCCAGTTCGATGTGGCTGGCATGGCCCGCCACCGCTTCGTCCATGGCGTTGTCCAGGATTTCGGCGGCCAGGTGGTGATAGGCGTTGGCGTCGGTGCCGCCAATGTACATGCCCGGCCGTCGGCGCACCGGCTCCAGGCCCTCCAGCACCTCGATATCCTTGGCGGTGTAGGCGCGTGATGCGGGGGAGGCGGAATCAAACAGGTCGGAACTGGACTTGTCGGTACGGGATTGGGCCATGGCACAGCTGGTGATGTTGGATGGGGACGGCGACTCGCCGCCGGCTCGATCCCTTTTACTTTCCCTTAAGGATGAAAAGCGAGCCAAAAGGCTGGCACCGGCGAAACGGCCGGGATCAGCAAAAATTAACAGCCCCGCCGTAAAATCATGGGCAATGTGGGATAAGGCGTTGTCTTTCTTTCAAAGCGACCGGCATCAAACCGATCCGCGGGTGCTTCGGGCCCAGCTGGCCCTGGCTGCCCGTTCCATGCGCGCGACCCGCTATTCCTCGCCGCTCTGGGCTCTCGTGGTGGCGTTATTGTGTTCGCAGCTTACCGGCGCCCTGGGCTCCGTACCGGTCCTGCGCGCCATGCTGCTGCCGGTGGCGATGACGATGGTTGTCACCGTTATCTCGATGTTCGGCGCCGCCTATGAGCGCATCAGCAGCAGCGACGAGGATTCCACGCCCTGGTACCGCCGCTTCGTGGCGACCCAGCTTGTGGCCAGCGCCGCCTGGGGCCTGATGCCCTGGCTGTGCTGGGATGCGTATGATCCGGTGAACCACATGTTCCTGGCCTGCGCGGTCATGGCGGTAATCGCCGCACTGGTGGTCAGCCGCGGCAGCAACATGGCGATGTATATCGCCAGCCTTGCCCCGATCACGATCATGACGGCGGCGCGGTTTCTCGCTTCGCCCTCGCTGGTGGAAGTGGTGGTGGGTGTGGTGATGCCCTTCATCGCATTGCAGCTGTGGTACACGGGCCGGCCGCTGGTGCTTTGCATGGACGAGGATTCGCGCCTGCGCTTCAAGGTCGAGGACCTGGCGCGCGAACTGGAGGAAGCCCGCGACGAGGCGCTGAAGAAACGCTTCGAGGCAGAGACCGCCAACGCCTCCAAGACTGCCTTTCTGGCAAACATGAGCCATGAACTGCGTACGCCCCTGAATGCCATACTGGGTTTCTCCGAGATCATCGCGCAGGAAAGTTTCGGCCCGGTCGGTTCGGAACGCTACCGCGACTATGCCGGCGACATCCATTCCTCGGGCGCCCATCTGCTGTCGCTGATCAACGACCTTCTGGACGTGGCCAAGATCGAGGCCGGTCGCATGGATCTTGCCCCCCATCCGCTCGACGCGGCGCGCGTCTTCGACATCGCGCTGAAGCTGATCGGCACCAAGGCGCGCGAGAAGGACCAGACGCTGATGATAGTGGTGGAGCCCAGCGCGCCGCCGCTTTACGCCGACGAGCGCGCGCTCAAGCAGATGTTGCTCAACCTGGTCAGCAACGCGGTAAAGTTCACTCCCGCCGGCGGACGCATCGAGGTCATTGCCAGCATGGCCCGCGACGGCGGCTTTCAGATCACGGTGCGCGACAACGGCCCGGGCGTGCCGCGCGACAAGATGGACAGGATTTTCACCCCCTTCAACCAGGTGGACAATCGCTTCGACCGCCAGGCCGGCGGTACGGGGCTGGGCCTGGCGCTGGTTCGGGGCCTGGCCGAACTGCATGGTGGCAGGGCGTGGCTGGAAAGCGAATACGGCAAGGGTTGCAGCGTATTCGTGGTGTTGCCGGTGAGAATGCCGGAATTGGCAGGCGCTGTCGCCGCCGCGTGATGCAACGCCAAAAGCAGAAAGGCCGGGCGCGATGCCCGGCCTTTCCTTTTTCGCGTCCGATATGATCAGACCGAGTAGTACATCTTGAACTCGACCGGATGCGGCGTGTGCTCGAAGGCATAGACCTCTTCCATCTTCAGGTCGATGTAGCTCTCGATGAAGTCTTTCGAGAAGACGCCGCCCTTTATCAGGAAGTCCTGGTCCGCCCTAAGGCTGTCTACCGCTTCGCGCAACGAACCGCAGACCTGCGGCACCTTCGCCAGCTCTTCCGGCGGCAGGGCATAAAGGTCCTTGTCCATCGGGCCGCCCGGATGGATCTTGTTCTCGATGCCGTCCAGGCCCGCCATCAGCAGCGCGGCATAGGCCAGGTAGGGGTTGGCGGCGGGGTCCGGGAAGCGGACTTCGACGCGCTTGCCCTTGGGCGAGGGCGAGAACGGGATGCGGCAGGATGCCGAACGGTTGCGGGCTGAATAGGCCAGAAGCACCGGGGCCTCGAAGCCGGGGATCAGGCGCTTGTAGCTGTTGGTCGACGGATTGGTGAAGGCGTTGAGCGCCTTGGCATGCTTGATGATGCCGCCGATATAGTACAGGCAGGTGTCCGACAGGTCGGCATAGCCGGAACCGGCGAACAGCGGCTTGCCGCCCTTCCAGATCGACTGGTGCACATGCATGCCCGAGCCATTGTCGCCATAGATCGGCTTGGGCATGAAGGTCGCGGTCTTGCCATAGGCCTGGGCGACCTGGTGGATCACATACTTGTAGATCTGCATGTAATCGCCGCACTTGGTCAGTGTGTTGAACTTGAAGCCCAGCTCATGCTGCGCGGTGGCGACTTCGTGGTGGTGCTTTTCCGGCTGGATGCCCATGTCGCCCATGATCGACAGCATCTCGCCGCGCATGTCCTGCTCGCTGTCGATGGGGGGCACCGGGAAATAGCCGCCCTTGACGCGGGGACGGTGGCCCAGATTGCCGCCTTCATACTCGGTGCCGGTGTTGTAGGCTCCTTCCTTGGAGTCCAGGTAATAGAAGCCCTTGTTCATCTGGACGTCGAAGCGCACGTCGTCGAAAATGAAGAATTCGGCTTCCGGACCGAAATAGGTGGTGTCGCCGATGCCCGAGGAGGCCAGATACGCCTCGGCCGCCTTGGCGATGGAGCGCGGGCAGCGGGGATAGGTCTGGCCGGTCAGCGGTTCGTGCACGTCACAGATCAGGATCAGGGTGGTCTGGGCGAAGAAGGGGTCGATGACCGCGGTCTCCAGGTCCGGCTTCAACAGCATGTCGGACTCGTTGATGGCCTTCCAGCCGGCGATCGACGAACCGTCGAACATGGTGCCGTTCTCCAGGAAGTCGTCATCGACCATGGAAAGGTCGAACGTGACGTGCTGCCACTTGCCCCGCGGGTCGGTGAAGCGGATGTCGACGCATTTGACTTCCTTCTCCTTGATCAGCTTCAGGATGTCGGCGGCGGTTGTTTTCTTGTCGGCCATAGTTTGAGTCTTCCCTTCAACGTTGATTTTCGATGGTGGCGCCGGCTTGCGCTGACGCTCCTTCCGCCCCGGGGCGGGTTGGATCTGGATTTGGCTAGATGGCGTCCGCGCCGGTTTCCCCGGTGCGGATACGGATGGCTTCCTCGACATTGAGGACGAAAATTTTGCCGTCGCCGATGCGGCCCGTGCGCGCAGCCTTCTGGATGGCCTCGACGCTGGATTCAACCCGGTCCTCGTTGATGACGATCTCGATTTTCACCTTGGGCAAAAAATCGACGACATATTCGGCGCCCCGGTACAACTCGGTGTGGCCTTTCTGGCGGCCAAATCCCTTGGCCTCGGTCACGGTGATTCCCTGGACGCCCACTTCCTGCAGGGCCTCCTTCACTTCGTCGAGCTTGAACGGCTTGATGATGGCTTCGATTTTTTTCATGCATGCTCCTTCGCGCGGCGAGCTGGCCGCGGCGTCGGGTTAACCGGTTAGCAGGACTTGTGCCGGTTTTTGCCGAAAAAAAGTGCATAAATCTCAATGTGTTAGGTCGCATCGGCAAAGTCGGCCCCAGGGCCTGCACAATTATCATGCATATCGCCTATTTTTGAGGCGTCTATTTGGAGCAGCCTGCTTTCCGCAGGTCCCCCCGGGTGTCCCGGGTTTCATCTTCGGCCGCACCCTGTAAGGTGCGCGACCCATACATTTCTGGCCATCCATGTTTCGCCCCAATCCCGTCTTTGCCGGCCTTCCCACCAGCATCTTCCAGCACATGACCTTCCTGGCGCAGGACCATGGCGCGCTGAACCTGGGCCAGGG
>JBEHXB010000080.1:0-8389 GCA_048498895.1 Pseudomonadota bacterium | reverse complement strand
GCGATCGTGCTGTCGCCTTTCACCGGCTTCATTCTGGCGCTGCTGCTGGTGCTGTTCTTCTCCTGGACCTTCGCAAAGGCCACGCCCACCCGGGTGGACAAGCTGTTCCGCCACATCCAGTTCGTGTCGGCCAGCGCCTACAGCCTGGGCCATGGCGGCAACGACGCCCAGAAGACCATGGGCATCATCGCCGCCCTGCTGTTCGCCCATGGCTTCGAGGGCGGCAACTTCCATGTCCCGCTCTGGGTGGTGCTGGCCTGCCAGGCGGCGATGGCGCTCGGCACGATGGCGGGCGGCTGGCGCATCGTTCGCACGATGGGCGCGCGCATTACCCACCTGACGCCATTCCAGGGCGTCTGCGCCGAGACCGCCGGCTCGATCACCCTGTTCATGGCAACCTTCATGGGCATTCCCGTCTCCAC
Source organism: Pseudomonadota bacterium (assembly GCA_048498895.1). Taxonomy (GTDB): domain Bacteria; phylum Pseudomonadota; class Alphaproteobacteria; order Micropepsales; family Micropepsaceae; genus Rhizomicrobium. Next base: position 7,967 of record JBEHXB010000080.1, on the reverse strand, counting down.
CACCCATACCATCACCGGCGCCATCGTCGGCGTGGGCGCCGCGCGCCGCGTCACCGCCGTACGCTGGAACGTGGCCAAGGACATCGTGGTGGCCTGGATCATCACCATGCCGGCGGCCGGCCTTATCGCCGCCGCATTCTATTTCCTGGCGGGAGCCTGCGGGCTCACCTGACGCGCCTTGCGCGCGATCGCGGCCGGCCGGGGAACGCCGCCGCCTCACGACTGTTTAACACCTGAAAGAAATTGCGCGTAATATCGACGCGCGAATCAAACGCTCGGGCAAGCCAGGTGGCGGACCAGGCACTTTTCCACGACGCGATGCAGCAGGTTGCCGCTCTTTGCTGGCGCCAGAAGACCGTGCCCGAGGCGCTGCTGGTCACCACACTTTCCACGCGCCGCTGGATCCTGCCCAAGGGCTGGCCGGTGAAAGGGATGAGCCTTGCCCAGTCGGCCGCGCATGAGGCGATGGAGGAGGCCGGCGTCATCGGCCAGGTCGCCGAGGTGTCGCTGGGCGACTATTACTATCTGAAAGAGAAAAAGGACGGCAGCGCCCTGCCCTGCCGTGTTTCGGTCTTCGCGCTGCGGGTCACCAGCCACCACCGCCGCTTTCCCGAAAAGGGGGCGCGCGATCTTCTCTGGCTGCCGATGGACGCGGCCGCCCGCCGCGTCGCCGAGCCCAGCCTTCGCCGCGTGCTGCTCGACTTCCGCAAGAGCCTGATGCCCGCCCGCAAGCGTGCGTAACGGCCAATCGCTTTTCGCCAAGCTCAGGGCGAGGATTTGCGACAGTCCTCATGCCGGCCGAAACACCAAGCCTAGTCGTTCACCAGGTCGATCGGATAGAGCGGCCGCGTCACCTTCGTATAGGGGATGCGCCGCATGTTGGCCGAGGTCGGCCCCGGCGTGTCGGCGATGAAGATGCGCGCGGCCATCGGCGTATAAGACGCGCGGAAATGCGCCGGCGAGCGCACAAAAACCAGCGCCGCCCGTGCCGGGTCCAGCCCCACCGAGGTGTGGATGGCCGGATCCCATTCGAAATGGGGAATGGACCGCAGGTTCAGCCGGATCGAACCGATCTGAAGAACGACGGTCAGCCCCATCTCGCCCACCATGCCGTTGGCGCCGGGACCCGTCAGCACATAGGTCCCGTCGCTGATGGTTCTGACCCGGCCCGTCACCGTCAAAGGTTCCCCCAGGCCGGAGCGCTTGTGCCCCACGCGCAGCGTCACCGTCTGGCCGACGCCTGCGCGCGCCGCCTCGGCCGCCGCCTCTGCGTCACAGATGGTGCAGATGGAAATCCGCTCCGCCTTGTCGGCGCCCGCCTTCAGCAGGGCTTCCAGCACCGCCGTCGAATCCGCCGCCGCGCCGCCCGATGGCGTGTCGCCGCTGTCGCTGGCCACGGTCAGGCCCTCGCTGGACAGCGCAATGCGGATAATGTCCGGCAGGGGCGTCAGCACGGGCTCGAATTCCGCCCGCCGGTCCCAGGCCATCTTCGCCAGCCGGTCGGCCGCCTTCTGCGCCGCGCCTTTGGATTCGGCACAGACCAGCGCGGCAAACCCCAGGTCGGGCGTGTCGATCCAGGGCTGCACCGGAAACAGCGAGACATGCAGCACCTCGCCCCGCGCCTCCATCGCACGGCCTTCCGCCACGATGTCGGCCAGCGGCGGGGCGGTGGTGCGGGCGGAATCGGGGCTGACCACCATGTGCCGCTTGGAAAGCGCCATCACCGGCCGCACCTTCCCGTTGACCCAGTCCACCAGCAGCTTCGCGGTGCGATAGCCGGTCTCATACATGTCGATATGCGGAAATTCGCGATAGCCGATATAGGCCACATCGGGCTGCAGCATGGCCGCGGTGATGTGCCCGTGCAGGTCGAGCGACACGGCGATGGGCACGCCCGGCCCCACCTGTGCGCGCACCCGGCGCACGATCTCGGCCTCGGCATCGGGCTCGTCCTCCAGGATCATGGCGCCATGCAGCGCCAGATAGACCCCGTCGACGGGCCCCGCATCGCGCAGCCGCTGCAATATCTCGCCCAACAGGATCTCGAAGCTGGCGCGCTCCACCGTGCCCGACGCCATCGCCATGGTGGCGATCAGGGGCACGATCTGGGCCCCCGCTTCCTTCAGCGCCGCGATCGCGCCCGGAATCTCCAGCCGCGCCTTGCCGAAGGCGGTGAACAGTTCGTCGCCGCGATGCAGATACTGGTCCTCAAAGGTCTTCACCGTGGTGGTGAAGGGCACGAAGCTGTTGGTTTCCTGCATGAACTGGGCGATGGCGATTCGCATCTGTCTTTCCTCACGCTTCCAGCCGCTGCCGGCCGGGTATGGCAGCCAGGAGCCGGCCTGTATATTCGCTCTTCGGCGCGGCAAAAAGCGCGCCGGTCGGCCCTTCTTCCACCACCTGGCCGTGGCGCATCACCATCACCCGGTGACAGATGCGCGCCGCCACCCGCATGTCATGGGTGATGAACAGCATGGCCAGGTTCATCTGCCGGCGCACCTTGTCCAGCAGTTCCAGCACCTGGGCCTGCACCGTCACGTCCAGCGCCGACACCGGCTCGTCGGCGATCAGTACATCCGGCTTGAGCATCAGCGCGCGGGCCAGGCCGATGCGCTGGCGCTGGCCCCCGGAAAATTCGTGCGGATAGCGCGACAGCACGGCCTCTTCCAGGCCCACAAGCTTCAGCATTTCGACGGCGCGCGCCAGCGAAATTTTCGTCCCCTCTCCATGGGCCCTGGGGCCAGCCGTGACGATCTCGCCCACCGTGTGGCGGGGATTGAGCGACGAGAAAGGATCCTGGAACACCATCTGGATGCGCCGCCGCTGCGCCCGAAGCTCCCGCCGGCCCATGCCCGCCAGGTCGGCGCCGTCGAACAGAACCTCGCCCGCATCGGGATCGGCCAGGCGGATGATGCAGCGCGCCAGGGTCGACTTTCCCGAGCCGGACTCGCCCACCACGCCCAGGGTCTCGCCCCGCTGCAGGGTCAGCGACACGCGGTCCAGCGCCAGGTGCTCGCGGCGGCTGTGCCAAAGACCAAGAAAACCGCCGCTGCCGCGATAGCGCTTGGACAGCCCCGCCACTTCCAGCAGGGGCTTTTCGCGCGCCAGTGGCGCCGGTGAGCCCGAAAGGCGCGGCACCGCCGCGATCAGCGCGCGCGTGTAGCCGGCCTGGGGGCGGTCCAGTACTTCGCGCGTCGTGCCGCTTTCCACGATACGGCCTTCCCGCATCACCGCCACCCGGTCGGCCAGGTCCGATACCACGCCGAAATCATGGGTGATGAACAGCACGCTCATCTGCCGCTCGCGCTGCGCGTTGCGGATCAGCTCCAGAATCTGCGCCTGGGTGGTGACGTCCAGCGCGGTGGTGGGCTCGTCGGCGATCAGCAGCCGGGGCGACAGTGACAGCGCCATGGCGATCATCACCCGCTGGCGCTGGCCGCCGGACAGCTGGTGCGGATAGGCGTGCAGAAGTCCCGGCTCCAGCCCCATCCGCGCCACCAGCACTGTGGCCTCGTTCATCGCGGCAGCTTCCCCGACTGCACGATGGGCCCTGATCTGCTCGGTGATCTGGCGGCCGATGGCCATCACCGGATTGAGCGCCGCCATCGGGTCCTGGAACACCATGGCGATCCTGGCCCCGCGTGTCCGGCGCCAGTCTTCAGCCGACTGGGTTAGGAGATCACGGCCTTCGAACAGGATGCGGCCCGAAACCGTCTTCAGCGCGCGCGGCAGCAGTCCCATTACGGCATGTGCCGTTACCGACTTGCCCGATCCCGATTCGCCCACGATGCAGACAATCTCGCTGGGGCCGATGTCCAGGTTCACATCCGCGACGGCAAGGGTCCGGTCGCCGCCCTGCGGCAGCGCCACATTCAATCCCTCGATGCGGACCAGCGCGTTCATCCGCGTCTGCTCATCATTGGCGTCCCCTCGGACCAAGTGCCTCGTTCAGTCCGTCGCCGATGAAATTCAGCGCCAGCACCGTGACCATGATCGCAAGACCCGGCAGCACGGTCGTCCACCACGCCACCCACATCGCCGAGCGCGAGGCGCCGATCATGCTGCCCCAGCTCATCAGGCCGGGATCTCCCAGTCCCAGGAAGGCCAGCGCCGATTCCGTCAGGATGGCGCTGCCCACCATCATCGAGCCCACCACCACGATGGGCGGCAGGGCGTTGGGCAGTATCTGGCGGAAGATGATGTGAAGGTCGCTTTCGCCCAGAAGCTGCGCGGCCTGCACGAATTCGCGCGAGCGAAGAACCAGGAACTCGCCGCGCGCCACCCGCGCCACCTGCGGCCAGGTGATCAGCGCGATCCCGATCACGGTGGAAAACAGGCTGGGCTGCAGGAACGCCACCAGCACCATCAGCAGCACGAAAGCGGGAATGATCTGGAAGAATTCGGTGAACCGCATCAGAAGATCGTCCACCACCCCGCCATAATAGCCCGCCACCGCCCCCAGCAGAACACCGATCCCCACCGCGCAGCAGGTCGACGAAATTCCCACCAGCAGCGAGACGCGCGCGCCATAGGCCAGGCCCACCAGCATGCTGCGGCCCAGAACGTCGCTGCCCGCCGGCAGGCCGGGGCTGCCGGGCGCGAGCAGCGGCATGCCCACGATGGTGAAGGGCCCTTTGGGAAACAGCAAAGGCGCACCCAGCGCCACCACCACGATGGCGGCAAACACGGCAAGCCCGATCAGGGTCTGCGGCCGGACGAGAAGGCGGGACAGAAATTCCTTCACCGGCCCAGCTCCACGCGCGGGTCCGCGATGGAATAGGCGATGTCGGTCACAAGGTTGAACAGGCTGACCAGGACGGCGGTGACGATGAAGATGCCCAGAAGCAGCGGATTGTCGCGCGCCGTCACCGCCTCATAGGCCAGCGTGCCGATGCCGGGCCAGGAAAACACATTCTCCACCAGCACCGTGCCGCCCACCAGGATCGAAGCCTGCAGCCCCGCATAGGTGATCAGCGGAGTCAGTGCATTGCGCAGGATGTGGCGGCGCGCCACCTGCCGCTCGGCAATGCCCTTGGCCCGCGCCGTCTTGACGAACTCCTGGTCCGCCACCTCGATCATCTGGGTGCGGGTCAGCCGCGCGTAACTGGCCATGTAATAGAGCGCCAGGGTCATGCCGGGCAGAATCATGTGCTGCGCCACATCGGCGATGCGCGCCAGTCCGGTATGGTCGGCGCCCATGGTTTCGATGCCGAAGGGCGGCAGCACGGCGAGCCAGACCGAGAATACCAGCACCGCCATCATGCCCAGCCAGAATTGCGGCACGGCATAAAACAGCATGGCCAAAACAGTCACGCCGGCATCGCCGGCCGATCCGGGACGGCGCGCCGCCAGCGCGCCCAGCACAATTCCCCCTGCCATCGCCACCACCAGCGCGAACGCGTCCAGCAGGAGCGTGTTGGGCAGCCGCGCCACGATGACGTCCAGAACCGGCTGGCGCCGCTCATAGGACATGCCCAGGTCGCCCCGCGCCACCGCCGCCACATATTTCCACAGCTGCACCGGCAGCGGCCGATCGAGGCCATATTCGGCCCTAAGGCTGTTGATAAAGGCCTCATCGGCATAGCCGGACTGGCCCGCCATCACGGTCGCGGCATCGCCAGGCGCCAGCCGGATCAGGAAGAAGCTGACCAGGACCACCGCCACTGTCACCAGCACGGTTCGCAACAGACGCCGGGCGATATAGGCGAGCCTGTTCACGCGGTTCTTCTCATGCTTCACCGCTCAGCCAGGTGCGGCCGAACCCGTCGGTGGGGCCGTTGGGCCCGCTCACCAGGTCATGCACCCGTCTGTTGTAATAGAGCATGGGGTCGCGCTCGAAGATCCACAGCATGGCGACATCGCGGGTCAGGATCTGCTGCAGCCTGCTGTAATGCGCCTGCGCTTCCTTGGGGTCGATCGCGGTCGAAGCCTTGGCGAAAAGCGCATCCACCTCGGCGTTGCGATAGCCCTGGATGTTGGACTGGGGCACGCCCTTCCTGATGTTCGACGAGACGAAGAAGCGCGAGGTGCCGATCGCCGGGTCGCCATATTCGCCATAGGAATTGTTGTCCATGTCGAAATCCCAGTTGCCGGTGCGATGGGCAAAGCCGGCCCAGTCCGACGACTGCAGCTCTATGTCCAGTCCCACTTCCGAGGCCGCCTGGCGCACATACTGGGCGCCGCGGGTCTGTACCCCGCCGCCGTCCGGTATCATCAGGAAGCCGAACCGGTGGCGCACCCCGCCCAGCTTCTTCTTCAGTCCCATCTCGTCCAGCATCGCCCGCGCCTTTGCCGGATTGTAATCGTACCGCGTCAGCACCTTGGGATCGTAATAGGGCGCGCTGGAGGGGATCGGGCTGGTCGCCACCTTGCCCTGGCCGAAATTGATCGCCTTGACGATGAAATCGCGGTCCAGCGCGTGCATGAAGGCCTGCCGGAAGCGGCGGTCGCTGAAAGGCCAGCGGCGCTGGTTCATTTCGAACACCGCGATCTCGCCCACGCCCTCATAGCCGTGCGTGCTGGCGACGATATTCGGGTTGGCGCGCAGCCGCTTGCTGACCACCGTGTCGATGTCGTCCGCCAGGGCGATGTCGACCGCGCCGGTCTCCAGCGCCACCATGCGCTGCTCGGGCGTGGGACATACGCGAAAATAGATGTCGTCTATCCTGGGATAGCCCTTGCGCCAGTAATCGGGATTGCGGGTCAGGCGGATATACTGGCCGCGCTCCCAGCGGGCGAACTTGAACGGGCCGGTGCCGATGGGCCGGAAATTGTGCGGGTTGGTGCGAAAATCGCTGCCTTCATAGATGTGCGCCGGCATGATCGGCGCGTTGGACGCCATCAGCGACAGAAGAAAGGCGTTGAAGGGCTGCTTGAGGCGGAATTCCACCGTCAGCCCGTCCAGCGCCCGGATGCTCTCGCAATTGTTGAAGGCGTTGCGGCTGCGCGGATTGAGCTGGCGCAGCATCCGGTCGCAACTGAACACCACGTCGCGCGCGGTAAAGGGCGCCCCGTCATGCCAGCGCACATCCGGCTCGAGATGGAAGACATAGACCAGCCCGTCCGGCGTGACGGTGAAGCTTCGGGCCAGGTTGGGCTGGGGCTTGAAATTCCAGTCCAGCAGCAGCAGCGATTCCTGGATGTTGCCGCAGATCTGCTGCACCACCCGCGTGTTCAGCAGCGGATAGCACAGCGTCCCCGGCTCGGCCGGCATCATCGCGTTCAGGACATTGCCGCGCGCCGCCGCGGCATGCAGGGCCAGGAACGGCACCGATGCCGCTCCGCCCAGCACGCTGCGGCGGTCCAGCCTCACGCCGGCGCATCCTCGGCCATGCGATCCAGCGGAAAGACGGGCCGTCGCAATTTCGTATAGGGCAGCCGCGTGATGTCCGAGGTGCAGGGCCCGCTGGTGTTCACCGTGAACTCCGCCGACGCGATCCCGCCATAGGCGATGCGATGACCCACCGCCGCCTTGATGCCGATCATGCTGAGCTCTTCGGGATTGATCCCCTGGCTGCGCCACTGACCCAGGTCGAAGGGCGGCAGCTTTCTGCTTGTCAGAAGAATGGTCAGTCCCTTGTGGCGCACCACCGCCGACGGCCCCATGTGGATGATCTTGCCCAGCGAGCCGACCAGGTGGCTGTGCTTGTCCTCCAGCTCGAACGTCCCGTCGCTGCGCGAGACCAGTTCCACCTCCAGCGTCACAGGTCCCGGATCGAGCGGGCTGCCCTTGCCGCCGATGGGCAGGGTCATTTTCTGGCCGATGGTGATGCGCTGCAGCGCCGCCACGCTTTCCGGATCGGCGATCACCACGCCCGCCCCCTGGATGTCGTACTTCAACAGCGCCCGCATCACGTCGGTGCCGTCGCCCGGCGCGCCGCCGCCGATATTGTCGGCCGGTTCCACCAGCAGCACCGGGCCCTTTGCGCCCGGTTTGAAATTCCGCACCACCTCGTCCAGGTCGTACT
>JBEHXB010000079.1:0-8402 GCA_048498895.1 Pseudomonadota bacterium | reverse complement strand
TTGCATTTGCAGGGAGTCGGCCGCGACAGCGGCCGACGGGGGCCAAGGCGCCGCGGTAAGGCACCGGATCATCCTCTCAAGCGGATTGTCGATACGGGGTTAAATCGGCCGCGACCAGGCGGCCGATGCGGCGCCGGAAGCGCGGTGGCCACGGCACCGCGCCGGATGGCAGCAAACTCCACTGCGCGGAGCCAAAAGCCCGGCACGCCCAAGTGCCGGGCCGGATGGCAACGGGCAACCCTATTCTTCAACGATCTGCTTGAACGTCACCCGGCCGCTGCGCAGCAGGAAGATCATGCGCCCCGCCGGGGCAAAGGCATGAGCAGCCAGCAGGCCTTCGCCCTGCGGTGCGCCCAGCGGCACGACCACGGCGGTGCAACGGTCCTCGTCCCCGAAACAGGAGCGGATCGCCGGATCGAGCCGGTCGAACAGGCGCGAGGTGCGCGGCATGAAATATTCCTGAACCGCCAGTCCCGAGAGGGATCGAGCACCATGGCCGGCGTCAAGGCCAAGGCGGTCCAGATCGGCCTTGCTGGAAACGTCCACCATCACTTGCGCATAGGCCAGCCGGGCCATGTCCGGCGAAGCAAGAATTCTCGTGGGCTGCGACCACTTCGCGCCGGCGACGCAAGCCAGCAGCATGACCACCAGCGAGGCTGCACACAGCAGCGGCAATGGGCGGTGCCTGTTCCACCGGCGCGCGGTCATGGTTGGCAGAAGATCCCGGAATTTCAGAACTCAGCCTTTAGCAAAGCCGCCAAGTTCGCCAACCAAAGCGTCACATCAAGGTAAACCGCTTAACGAATCCAGTTCGGCGACCAGGCCGTCGCCGAAATAATGGAGCAGTTCCGCGCGCGCGCCGTCGTAACAGCTTGGGCCGCCGCCCGCGCACACCAGGGTGCCATCCGCCGCCTCGTCCGACAGCCGCAGAACGCCATGCTCGAAGGTGACGGGAAACAGCGTGCTGACCAGGGGTTTGAGCCGGTGATAGTCGATGCCGGTTTCCAGACACCAGGCATGGATGAGGCAGCCGCGGCCCTTGCGGTCGCGGAAGACGCAGGCCCCGTCGCGCACCGCGGTCCTGAGATGGGCGCCGCCGGGAAATTCGTGGTCCATGGCCACAGAGCCTGCAAACCACTGTTGCACGGGCACGCCCACGCGATCGCGGAAGGCCTGCGGCGCGGCCATCAGGCGCTCGGCATTCTCCACATCGATGTCGACGCCGTGATCGCAGCAGGCGTCATGGCAGAAGCCGCAATCCATGCAGCGGGCGAAGTAGCGAGTGCGAAAAATCGCGGTGTCCACGGCGGCGAGCACGGGCGCCCCCAGATGGCACACATAATTGCGGGACAGTGTCACCAGGCTCATGCAGCCGCCATCACGATCGCGTCGATCAGTTCCGGATAGCCCATGCCGGCCTGGGCGGCGGCGGCGGCAAAGCCGGCATCGGGGGCAATGCCGGGATTGGCATTGACCTCCAGGATCAGGGGGATACCGCTCGCGTCGATCCGGAAATCCACACGGACGAAGCCCGTCAGGCCGAACAGCGACCAGGTCTTCTCGCACGCAGCGCGCAGCCGGGCGGCCAGTTCGGGTTCGTCCCGCTCCACGCCGAAACGGCGCACGGTGCCGTTCCAACCCTGCGAGCCCTCGTCCCATTTGGCCGCATAGCCGACGATGCGCGGCTTTCCGCCGGGCCATGCCTCGAAGCGCATTTCGGCCATCGGCAGGATGCGCGGCCCGTCGCCTGCCTGCAGCAGCGCGATGTTGAACTCCCGGCCATCGACAAATTCCTCCGCGAACCAGTCACCGCCCAGGGATGCGGCGCATGCGGCGGCGCGGGCCAGGGCGGCGTCCCGTCCGGTCACCACGCAGCCGTCGTCCAGCCCCAGCGAGGCGTCTTCCAGCGCCGATTTGACGATCCACCGCCGCTCGTCCAGCCCTGCCCAGGCGGGCGGGACGCTCCAGTCGGGCGTGGCCAGGCCCACGCCACGCAACAACTGCTTGGTGCGGGGCTTGTCATTGGTGAGGTCCATCGGCCCGGCACCGACGCCGGTGAAGCGCACGCCGCGGTCGGCCAGCATGGCCGGAGCCCGCGGCGCCAGCCGGCCCAGCCCGTCCACGCCTTCCACCAGATTGAATACGAGCTCGGGTGCGTGGGCCGCCAGGACGCGGTCCAGCGTTTCGGCACGAAAGGCGGCCCGCGCCGCCACATGGCCGCTTTGCCCAAGCGCCTGGACAACGGCGGCAGCGGCGATGAGGGTGTCCTGTTCTTCCGGCGGCGCATCCGGCGCGATGTCGGAATGCAGCACCAGCACCCGCATCAGCGACCTTTCAGGTCCGGATGGCGTTCCAGGAACGACGCCAGAATCAGGCCGATCAGATCGTTGTACGAAAGCCCCTCATATTCGGCGATCAGGCAGAAATCCGAATAGCCGGGTCGAAGGCCCGCCAGCGGATTGACCTCGATGAAACAGGGCCGGCCCGCGGCGTCCTCGCGTACGTCCACGCGGCCGCCGTCGCGGCAGCGCAGCAGCCGCCAGGCATCCAGCGCCACCTGACCCGCCGCCCGCGCGTTGGCATCGGTGGCACGCACAATGTCCAGCTTGTCTTCCCAGTTGGCCTGCTTGTTCTCAAGGCCGTAGCCATGGCCGACATAGCCGGCCTTCTGCACGATTTCCACGACGCCCAGCACCCGCGCCCGATCGCCCGTGCCGGTAATTCCCACTGTGAACTCGCGGCCGGGCAGGAATTCCTCCACCAGCACGGGTTGGCGGAAGCGCTCCAGCAGATAAGCAACGGTTCGCAGCAACCCTGCCGGGTCGTCGACACGGGACATTACGCCTACGCCCTTGCCCGAACCTTCCGACAACGGCTTGCAGAAGAGCGGAAAGGAAAGATCGACACTCGGGGCATCCTGGGCCCGTTCCACGACGGCGAAGGCGGCGACGGCCACGCCCCCATCGCGGACAACCCGCTTGGCCATCGCCTTGTCCAGCGACAGGGCCAGAGTCAGGGGATCGGAAAAGACGTAAGGGATGTCGAATCCCTCCAGCAATGCCGGCGCCTGCGCCTCGCGCGCCACCCCTTTCAGGCCCTCGCAGAAATTGAACACCGCATCCCAGCGATCGCCCGCCGCCAGCCGCGCCGTCAGTGCCTTGATGCCGCCGATACGGTCGGGCTCATGGCGGTGATGGACCAGCGCGTCGCAGATCGCCTGCACGGTCTCCTCGGCGTCGAACTCGGCGCAGTCTTCTTCGGAATAGCCCAGCGCCAGATGGTCGGACCGAAGGTCATAGGTGACGCCGATTTTCATGGGATGATGGGGCGCATCAGCGGCCCAGTGTGCCGTGCGGGTCTGGGTACCTGTAGATTTTGCCTTCGAAATTCCTGAGCAGCAGGAAATCGCCGTCGCGGCCCATGACCGGATCGGGCGCAAGCTGGATCTTGCCGCCGCCGCCGGGAGCATCAATGCAGAATATCGGCGTGGCATAGCCGGTCGTGTGGCCGCGCAGGGCCGAGATGATCTCAAGTCCCTTCTCCACCGGGGTGCGAAAATGCGCCGAGCCGCGGATGGGATCGCACATGTAAAGATAATAGGGCTTGACCCGGTTCTTCAGCAGACCGTGCATCAGCGCCGTCATGGTGGCGGGTTCGTCGTTGATGCCCTTCAGCAGCACGGTCTGGCTGCCCAGCGGGATGCCGGCGTCGGCCAGCCGCGCCACCGCCTCGCCCGTCTCGGCGGTCAACTCGGACGGATGGGTGAAATGGATGCTCATCCACAGCGGATGATGCTTCTTCAGCATGCGGGTGAGCGCCTTGGTGATGCGCTGGGGGGTAACCACCGGCATCTTGGTGCCGATGCGCAGGAACTCGATGTGCCGGATGGCGCGCAGCCGGCCCAGCAGCCAGTCCAGCTTGTCGTCGCCCAATGTCAGCGGGTCGCCGCCCGACAGCAGAACGTCGCGCACTTCGGTGTGGGCTTCCAGATAGGCCAGTGCCTGTTCCCACTGCCGGGTGGAGAATTCGTATTCCCCGCCCGGATTGCCCACCATGCGCGAGCGCGTACAGTAGCGGCAATAGGTGGAGCATGTGCCGGTGACCAGGAACAGCACCCGGTCGGGATAGCGGTGCACCAGGCCCGGCACCACCGTGTCGTGGTCCTCGCCCAGGGGATCGTCCGCCTCGCCCGGCGACAGCAGATATTCACCGGTCGTCATGACATGGGTCCGGCGCAAGGCGTCGCCGGGATCGCCGCGCCCCATTAACGAGGCGTAATAGGGGGTGATGCCCACGGGCAACGGCCCGGTGTGGCGCGCCACCGCCTCATGCTCGTCCGGCGAAAGCGCGAATATCCGTTCCAGATCGTCCAGCGACCGGACGCGGCTGCGCATCTGCCAGCGCCAGTCGTTCCATTCCAGCGGGCCGGTGCCGGGGAAGAACCGGCGATAGAAGGCGCGCGACGCCGGCGCGATGGGAAACAGCTGGACGGGCTTGCGGGAAATGTCAGGCGCGCGCACGGCCTGCGGCGCTTGGGATAGGACCGGCTTGAGAGTCTTCAGGGGGTCACGGCGACGCGCGACAGGCAGACCCATATGCGGATACCGCTCCCCGGTCCCTTCGCAGCGCGAACGCCCCTTGGCAGTTCATGATGCGCGCGTCAGGTCTGGCGATATTTCCAAGCTGTCGAATATTGTCAAGAGAGAGTCGCCTTCAGGGAGCGATCCGCCCGACACGGTACACAGTCACGTGCACGCGCCTGCCGCGTGAATAGTTAAAGCCGCTCAGACTCCCTTCCGCCACGGCGTCGTCCTGCAGCTCGGCCAGCCGCGCCAGGAAGGCGCCACGCTCCCGATTCTCGACCAGCGCGAGTCCGCCACGCGCCGCCGCGGCATCGGCCGCGCCCCGTCCGTCCGTCAGCACCACGTCCTTGCCCAGCGCGAAGACCAGACTCGGTTCCTGGAAGCCGGCCACCGCCGGCGGAGGATCGCCCGGCCTGGCGTGATCGGCGACCAGCGGCGCCAATCGCCGGCTGATCCATATCTGCGAAAGGTTCGGCCCGGCGACCGCGGTCAGGCTGGGCACGAAAACGAACAATGCCGCAAGCGCCGCCGCTGCCGCCTTGCCGTCCTGGCGCAGGGCAAACAGCACCAGCGCCGCTAGCGCCAGCCCGGCGCCCAGCCCTGCCAAAGCCAGCAACTGCCAGTTCAGATGCGCCCCCCCGCCATACAGGTGCATCAGGACGATGGGGGCCGCCGCCAGGAGCGCGGCTCCCGCCAGAAACTGAATCCCGCCGACCCAGCGCGCGATCGTGGTGCCCAGTGAGGGCGATGGCCGCCCGGCAATCCACAGCGCCGCCAGGATCGCCAGCGGCGGATAGGCCGCCAGCACATAGTGCGGCAGCTTGGTGGGCACGATCTCCACCAGCAGCCACCAGCCTGCCGCCCAAACCAGCAGGAAGCGAATCATCGGATCGGCCCGCTGCCGCACCGCCGCCACCAGCGCGGCAGGCACGAACAGGATGGTCGGCCAGAAGGTGATGGCCGAGAGGGCAAGGAAATAACCCGGCAGCGCGCCATGGCTCTCCTGTCCGCCGGCAACCTTGGCGGCGAAGTCGTTGCCCAGCGACTGCTGGAAGAAGGCGCCGTGGCTCTGGATGGCGATGGCCAGCAGCCAGGGCGCAACGATCAATGCGACGAGCAGCAAGCCGCGCACCGGCCTGAGCTGCGCCAGCCAGCGCCACTGCCGGTCCCTCCATTGGCGATCCCAGGCCACCAGTCCCGCCACCGTCAGAACCGCCAGCGCGGGCGGCACCGGTCCCTTGACCAGGATGCCCGCCGCCATGGCCGCCCAGCCCGCCATGACCAGCCTGCCGGAAACCGCCGGCGCGCCTTCCACGCGCGCGGCGCGCCAGACGCGGATCAGCACGCCCTGCATCGCCAGCATGGTGGCCAGCAGCACCGCGTCGGTCGTTGCGATGCTGGCCTCGCCGGTCAGCAGCACCGTGCCCAGCATCAGAAGGCCGGCCAGGAAGGCGGTTCCCGCGCCGGTCAGCGCCAGCGCGCACCACACAGTCAGCCAGGCGGCCGCAATGGCCCCCAGAAGCGAGGGCAGCCGATAGGTCCAGATCTGATGATCGTCCACGCCGGGAAGGCTGTCGGCGACGCCGGTGGCCGCAGCCTGCAGCCAGTAGATGCCGACGGGCTTTTTGTAGCGCGGGACCTGGCCGAAGCGGATGTCCACCAGGTCGCCCGATTCCACCATCTGGCGCGAGGCCTGGGCGAAGCGGCTCTCGTCACGGTCCAGCGGCGGCAGGCTGAGGATGCCGGGCAGCCACAGAATCAGACCGAGCAGCGCCAGCACCCAGAAGGGGCGGCGGGCCAGGGCATGGAGGAATCCGGGCGCTTCGGTCATGGAACAGGACTATGCGTGCCGGACCCGGTGATGCAATCCCCGCCTGCGCCTTGGCGGCGCGATGGTGGCCTGCGTCCCCCGCGACCTGTATAAGGCGCCAACATTTTCGCCAGGGGTGATGCCCCTCCGGGAGTCTGGACGTTGACGAACATCGCCATCTCCGCCGTCATTCCCGTGAAGGATGAGGCGGGCAATGCCGCCCCCCTCGCCCGGGAGATCGCGGCCGCCCTGAAGGATGCCGGTCCCCATGAAATCATTTTCGTGGATGACGGCTCCACCGACGCAACGGCGGCCGAGCTTCGGGCGCTGAAGGGCGAGATCGCGGCGCTGCGCGTGCTGCGCCATGCCCACAATCTGGGCCAGAGCCGGGCGATCCGCACCGGGGTGATGGCGGCAACCGCGCCGCTGATCGTCACCCTGGACGGTGACGGGCAGAATGATCCGGCCGACATTCCGAAGCTGCTGGCGCCGCTGGCCGCCGATCCCGCGCTGGCGATGGTTTCAGGAGTACGGGTCAAGCGCCGCGACAACGCCAGCCGGCGCCTGGCCTCGCGCATCGGCAACCGCGCACGCGAATGGCTGCTGAGGGATGGCGCGGCCGACACAGGTTGCGGCCTGAAGGTGTTCAGGCGTGACGCATTCCTGGCCCTGCCCTATTTCGACCACATGCACCGCTATCTGATCGCGCTTGTGCGGCGCGAGGGTTGGGAGGTGGGCTTCGTACCGGTCAACCACCGGCCGCGGCTTCAGGGCAGATCAAAATACACCAATCTCAGCCGGCTGTTGGTCAGCCTGACGGACCTGATGGGTGTGCGCTGGCTGCAGCGCCGTCATCGCGGTCCCGCCGGGACAGAGGAGCTCTAGCGCGCGCGGTTCATGGCGCGCGGGCCTGGCGGGCCGCCTGATTGTTCCTGGCCGCGCCATCTTCAGCAGCCCGTCCGCTGTGGTAATCTGCAAGCCGCTTCGCGGAGGACGTCATGCTGGGGCCTTTTCCGATCATCCTGATCGCGGTGGTGCTTTACAACCTGACCCTGTTCGGCGGGGCCGCGGCCGGCCAGCATGACATGGCCGCCATCCTGGCCCAGAGTTTCACCATCAACATGTTCTCCGGCGACGGCTGGAAGGTGACGCTGGGCGACCTTTTCGTGACCCTGTCGCTGGCGTTCCTGTTCGTGGAGGTGATCAAGGCGACGCGCAGCAGCAGCCGCGCGATCCTGAACCATGCCTTGTCGATGCTGACCTTTATCGGCGCGCTGGCGGAGTTCCTGGTGCTGAAAGGCTTCGGCACATCGGTCTTCTTCTTCATCACGGCCATGTGCCTGTTCGACGTGGTGGCGGGCTATACGATCTCGATCATCACAGCCAGGCGGGATCTCGAATTGCGTCCCCGGGAATACGGTACCTATGAGCGGGAATAGCCAAATCCTGTCAGGCTGTTAGAACCACGAAGGGCCTCGGAACGGGGCGCTTGCGGCTGGACGCGCGGGCGTGTATGTCCCCTTTCCCCAGCGTGGACAGGTGGCCGAGTGGTTGAAGGCGCACGCCTGGAAAGTGTGTAACGGTGAAAGCCGTTCGAGGGTTCGAATCCCTCTCTGTCCGCCATCTTCCCCCACGCCCGGTGGCATGCCGGCGGTTTGCCGCCGGGCTTTGCGCCATCGGGGCCCAGATCGCACCGCAGCATGGGGTGGAATTTGCGCATCGCGGATTGGCGCTTTACTCTCGGGATGGGCACTGACCCAATCCCATCTCGCAATATCTGTTCGCCCGGATGATACGCCGCTCGCCGCTCGCACTTTTCGCTCTGCCTGTCCTGACCGTGCTCGCCCTGGCGCCGCCGGCGCTGGCAAAGGCCGATGTGCCCGGCGTCACCAGCTTTGCCGTCGCCAGTTTCCAGGACCAGCAGCCGACCAGCGCCGCCGACATGGTGCGGCTGCTGCCGGGCTTCCAGATCCACATCCTATTCATAGAGGGGTGCCCGAAGGGCGGGG
>JBEHXB010000078.1:0-8562 GCA_048498895.1 Pseudomonadota bacterium | reverse complement strand
ACCTGGCGGATGCTCTCGGTCACGATGGCGCCATCCAGCAGGTTGACGATGCGGTGGGCGTATTCGGCATGGCTGTGGGAGTGGGTGACCATGACGATCGTGGTGCCCTCGTCGTTCAACTGGGTCAGAAGCTGCATCACTTCCTCGCCGTTGGCGGTGTCCAGGTTGCCGGTGGGTTCGTCGGCCAGGATCAGCTTGGGCCGGGCCACCACGGCGCGCGCGATGGCGACACGCTGCTGCTGGCCGCCCGAAAGCTGCGACGGCATGTGGCGGGCGCGATGGGCGATCTTCATGCGGTCCAGCGCCGCGGCGGCGCGCTGCTTGCGTTCGCTGGACGAAACATCGCCGTGATACAGCAGCGCCAGCTCTACATTCTCCTGCACGTTCAGTTCGTCGATCAGGTTGAAGCTCTGGAAGACGAAACCGATGGAGCTCTTGCGCAGCTCCGACAGGCGCGATTCGGAATAGCCGGCGATGTTGGTTCCGCCGAACCAGTATTCTCCCGCGCTGGGCGAATCCAGCATGCCCACGATGTTGAGAAAAGTGGACTTGCCGCAACCCGACGGCCCCATCACCGCCATGAATTCGCCGGCCGCGACTTCCAGGTTGATGTCGCGCAGCGCGGTGGTCTCCACTTCGTCGGTGCGGTAGACTTTCGCCAGATGCTTGAATGAAATCATGATGTGCCCTCGCTCTATTGGTCCATGCCGCGGCTGCCGGTGAAATCGACCCGGTCCATTTTCTGGAAGGCTTCGTAGCCCGAGACGATCACCTTCTCGCCCGGCTTCAGGCCATCCACCACTTCCACGAATTCCGGGTTGCGCCGGCCCAGCCGCACATTGCGGCGGATCGCGCTCTTGCCGTCCGGGGTCACAACGAAAACCCAGTTGCCGCCCGTATCCTGATAGAAGGGGCCATTGGGCAGCATCACCGCGCGCTGGGCACCACCCAGCTCCACCTTCAGGTCGACCGCCTGCCCGACATGGACGCCCGGAGGAGGCGGCCCATCGAAATAGAAGTCAGTCTTGAAGGTGCCATTCGTCACCTGGGGATAAACCTTGGCGACGCGGGCGCGCCAGTCGCGCCCGTCGATGTTGAACAGCGTGTCCTGCCCCGCCGCGACATGACCCAGATAGAATTCGTCGACCTGGGCAGTCAGCTTGAAACGGTCGGCGGAGTTGACCTGGCCCAGGACTGCTCCTATCGCCTTGGACTGGCCGACTTCCGCGTCCAGCGCCGTCAGTTGGCCGTCCATCGGCGCGCGGATGGTCAGCGCCTCGACGCCGGCGTTGGTGATGTCGGATGCCTGGCCATCCGTGGCGCCGGTCAGCTGGGTGGCGCGCACCTTCTGTTCCACCTGGCGCGACGAGATGGTCGCGGCTCGCAACTTGACGTAATAATCGTATTCTTCCTGTTCCTGCTTGTAGGTGCTGGGCGCGATGGCGTTGCCGTCCAGCAGGATCTTGTCGCGCGCCAGATCGTTTCGCAGTTTGCTGATCTGGTGTTCGATGTTCAGCAGATCCTGCTGATACTTGAAGCGGGTCTGTTCGAAGGTCAGCTGCTGGGCGGCGACCTGAAGCTGCAGCGCCGGATTGGACAGGACGATCAGCGGCTGGCCGCGTTTGACCATCGCGCCATCCTCGACCAGCACCTGCTTGACCGTGCCGCCCTGGTCGGTGGTGAGATAGGCCGTGGTGAAAGGCGCGACGGCGCCGCGCACGGCGATGTAATCCTCGAACGGCCCCTGGCGCACGGTAGCAATGGTCAACTGGTCGATCGGCGCGCGATAGACCTTGCCGCCCGTCCCCATCAGCAGCCACGCGGCGCCGCCGCCGGCCGCAACTACCGCCAATCCGGCCAGGGCGTAACGGCGCCACAGCGGCTTGCGTGCGATTAGCCGGTCCTGCCCCTGGCTGCCCGCTACAGTCGGGTTGGACGGCTCAGGCGAGCCGTGGAACAGTGCGCGCAACCGGTCGGGCCAGGAAGAAAGCGTGTCCATGGCATTGGTACAGCAAACGGCGTGCCAAAAATTACCCCAATAAAATCAGCCGTTTGAAAACCAAATAGCCAGATCACTGTCCGCTGGCGTACAGTAGGCGGACACATGTCCGGAAACGAACAGTATGACCATCGACGCCCGTATCCTGGTGGTGGACGATAATGAGGACATTCTGCATGCCGCCAGGCTGCTGCTGAAACGGCACTTCAGCGGGGTGCAGACGCTCAGCGATCCGAGCCAGCTTTCCACGCTTGTGCGCCGGCATGCCTTCGACGTGCTGTTGCTGGACATGAATTTCGCCCCCGGCGCCGACAGCGGCGCGGAGGGACTGGCGCGACTCGCCGAAGTGCTGGCGACCGATCCCCAGGCTGTGGTGGTGCTGGTGACCGCCCATGGCGACATCGAAGTGGCCGTGGAAGCAATGAAAAAGGGCGCCGCCGATTTCGTCACCAAACCGTGGGAGAATGAACGCCTTGTCGCCACCCTGATGGCGGCGCTCAACCTGCGCCGCTCGCGGCTGGAGGCCGCCGAACTGCGCCAGCGCAACCGGGGCCTGGCCGCGGCTACCCACACCGAATCCGGCATGATCGGCACGGCCCCCGCCATGCTGCAGGTCTTCGATGCCATCCGCCGTACCGCGCCCACCGGTGCGAACGTCCTGATCCTGGGCGAGAACGGCACCGGCAAGGAACTTGCGGCGCGTGAGCTGCACCGGCTGTCGGCGCGCGCCGGCGAGGTCTTCCTGCGTGTGGACATGGGCACACTCTCGCCGCACCTTTTCGAAAGCGAACTGTTCGGCCACCGCCGCGGCGCCTTCACCGACGCGCGCAGCGACCGCACCGGCTTTTTCCGCGCCGCCACCGGCGGCACCCTGTTCCTGGACGAGATCGGCAATGTCCCGCTGCACCTGCAGGCCAAGCTGCTGACGGCGCTGGAACAGCGTGAGGTCGTGCCGGTTGGCGCCGAAACGCCGGAAGCCATCGACGTGCGCCTGATCTGTGCCACCAACCTGGATCGCGCCGCGCTTGCCGACGAGAACCGGTTCCGCCAGGACCTGCTTTACCGCATCAATACGGTGGAGATCACCATGCCGGCGCTGCGCGAACGCCGCCAGGACATCCCGCTTCTTCTGGAACATTATGCCGGCTTTTATGCCCAGAAATACAATCTGCCGCCCAAGCGCCTGTCGGCGGAGCTGATCGAACGGCTATCGTGCTGGTCCTGGCCGGGCAATGTGCGGGCCCTGCGCCATGCGGTTGAACGCGCGGTGATCCTGAGCGAAGGGGGGCTTCTGACGGCGGCGGACTTTCCCCTGGTGGAATCGCTGTCACCGCCTGCGCCGCAGCCGGTTTCGACATTGGACGATATCGAAAAAGCGGCCATTATCCGCGCGCTGGACAAACACCAGAACAATGTCAGCCGCGCGGCCGAGGCGCTGGGCCTGACACGGGCTTCGCTTTACCGGCGAATGGAGAAATATGGCCTTTAACGGCTTTTCCGGCGGAATTGTGCTTCGGGTCGCGGGCCTGGCCACCACCCTGGTCGGGCTGGCCCTGGTGGCGGTGCTTACCCGTTGGTATGCCACCATGGCGATTTTCTCGGCCCTCGCCCTGGCGCAGGCCCTTCTTCTGGCGCGTCACGCGGGGCGGGTGGGCCGCGAGGTGGGGCGCTTCCTGGACGCGGTGGCCTATGACGACACCACCATCAGCTTTGCCGGGCTTGCGCGCAATACCGGATTTTCCGAACTGGGCGCGGCAATGACGCGGGTGATGGAACAGCTGCGCCGCAGCCGCGCCGAACGCGAAGAACAGGCACAATATCTTCAAACCCTGGTCGCCCATGTCCCCGCCGCCCTGATCTCGGTGGATGAAGAAGGCGGTGTACACCTTCTCAATCTCGCCGCGCGCCGGCTGTTCGCCACCGCCTGTGCCCGTGTCGAGGACTTTTCCCACCATGGCCCCGCCTTTGCCGCCGGACTGGAAGGGCTGAAGCCGGGCGAAGGCCGCATCCTGCAGATGGAAAGACCGGGCGGGGTGCTGCAACTCAAGGCCACCGCGACGGATGTGGTACTGAAGGGCGTACGCCAGCGCCTGATCTCGCTGCAGAATATCGAGTCCGAACTCAGCGCCAAGGAACTGATGGCCTGGCAGACGGTAATCCGCGTCATGGCGCACGAAGTCATGAACTCGCTTACCCCCATCACCTCCCTGGCGGCCACGGCCAAGGACAACGTCGCCGATGCGCTGAAGCAGATTGGACAACACGATCCTGCGCGTCCCGGCCTCGACGATGCCGCGGAGGCGCTGGAGACATTGACGCGACGCAGCGAGGGTCTGCTGCATTTCGTGCAGAACCACCGCCGCCTGACCCGCCGCCTGTCAGCCCAGGCCGAGATCGTGCCGGTGCGCCGGACATTTGCGCGGCTCCATCGCCTGCTGGCCGACGAACTCAGGGCACGCGACATCGATATCTCCTTCACCGTCGAGCCCGAGACACTGGAACTGGCGGCCGACGCCGATCTGCTGGACCAGGCGCTGATCAACCTTCTGCGGAACGCCATCGAGGCGCTGCGCGACACGGCCGATGCCAGAATTGCGCTGACGGCGGTGTCGCACCTGGGCGGCCGCGTGGCCATCACCATTGCGGATAATGGGCCGGGCATTTCGGCGGATGAACGGGAAAAGGTCTTCGTTCCGTTCTACACGACCAAGCGGCATGGCAGCGGTGTGGGGCTGACCCTGGTCCGGCAGATAGCCGCGGTGCATGGCGCCAGCGTCTCCATCTTCGACACGCCCGGTGGCGGCGCCTCGGTGAGAATCATCTTCAATTGAATCGCCGGAGAGCGCCGGCACACCTGGCGCAGCGGGCACGCTCGTCGACTGACAGGCTCCGGCGCGGCATGCCGATCGCCCAATAGATTAGCGCACTGCACAAATTTTAGACGCAGCTTGCGCGCCAGATCACAATAGACCTTCAAAATCGGTCACTTTCTCGCTTTCCCGCGGGCATTTTCGCCGTTTTGCACTTGCGAACACAAAAACTTTGCGGTGCCATGATGATGAACCGGACATGGGTCCGGCAGGGAAGCGGATCGAATGACAGGCGTGTCTCACCAGCGATGCTTCATCAAACCCGCGGACCAATGGCGGTCGGCAGCGGCGCCCGGGCAGGCGTTGCCATGAAGCGCGCGTTCCTGAAATCCGGCCATCTTCCGACACTCATCTCCTGTTTTCTGTATTTCGATCTCAGTTTCGCTGTGTGGGTCCTGTTGGGTCCAATGGCGGTGCTGATCGCATCCGACCTGCATCTGGATGCGGGGCAGAAAGGCCTGATGGTCGCCGTTCCCGTCCTGGCAGGCGCGCTGCTGCGCATCGTCAACGGCGTTCTGGTAAGTCAGTTCAGGCCCTGGGCGACGGGCATCACCATGCAGCTGGTTGTCATCGCCGGCCTGGCAGGCGCCTGGCTGTTCGGTATCACCAGCTTCCATCAGCTTCTGGCGCTGGGCGTGGTGCTGGGCGTGGCCGGCGCCAGCTTCGCCATCGCGCTGCCAATGGTTTCCTACTGGTATCCGCCGGAACACCAGGGCACCGCGATGGGCCTGGCCGGGGCCGGCAATTCCGGAACGGTCTTCGCCTCGCTGTTCGCGCCCGCGCTCGCGATGGCGCTGGGCTGGCGCAACGTATTGGGCCTGGCCACGCTGCCCCTGATCGGGGTGTTCGCGCTGTTCGCCTTCACCGCCCGCAACAGCCCCCGCCACCCGGCGCGCAAGACCCTCGCCGATTATGCGCGCCTGCTGAAGCGCGCCGACAGCTGGTGGCTGATGTTTTTTTACGGCGTCAGCTTCGGCGGTTTCGTCGGGCTTTCGTCCTTCCTGCCGATCTACTTCCACGACCAGTATCACCTGGCGCCGGTCAAGGCAGGCTATTTCACGGCCGCCTGCGTTTTCGCCGGTTCCTTCGCCCGTCCGTTCGGCGGCCTCCTGGCCGACCGGATCGGCGGCACCCGCGCGCTGACGGCGGCCTATGCCATCATCACGCTGGTGCTGGTGACGGCCAGCGAGAGCATCCTGCCCGCGCCGGCGGCGCTTGCCGTTCTGATTATCGGCATGGCCACGCTCGGCATGGGCAATGGCGCGGTCTTCCAGCTCGTGCCGCAGCGGTTCCGGGATGATGTCGGCTTGATGACAGGCCTGGTCGGCATGAGCGGCGGCGTGGGCGGCTTCTATCTCGCCGCCAGCCTTGGCTATGCCCGGCAGTTTACCGGCAGCTACGCCCCCGGCTTCATGGTGTTCGCCGCCCTCGCCCTCCTTGCCTGGGCCGGGATCGTCACCGTCCGTCACGGCTGGCGTCGCGAGGCGTCCGGTCCCGCACTCGTTCGCATCTGAGGGAGTTCCACCATGAACATGATCACCGATCCGCGCGAGCATCTTGCCGTCATCGGCAACGGCATGGCCGGAATGCGGACGGTCGAGGAACTGCTGAAGCGGGATGGCGCCGCCCGCTACCGCATCTCCGTCTTTGGCGCCGAGCCGCACGTCAATTACAACCGCATCCTGCTGTCCAGCGTGCTGGCCGGCGACAAGACGGTGGATGAAATCGTCATCAACCCTCTCCAATGGTACCATCAGAACGGCATCGGACTCGTGACCGGCGATGCCGTCACCGCCATCCATCGGGGCGACCGCACGATCATCACGGCGAGCGGGCGCGTGGCGCCGTATCACAAGCTGCTGATCGCCACCGGCTCCAGACCCCTGGCGCCGCCGATTCCAGGTTTGGGGCTACCGGGCGTTTGCGCCTTCCGCGACATCGCTGACGTGGAGAAGATGCTGCTGGCGGCCCGTACCCACAAGCGGGCCGTCGTGATCGGCGGCGGCCTGTTGGGACTTGAAGCGGCCTGGGGCCTGAAGCAGCGCGGCATGAGCGTGGCGCTGGTCCACCTGATGCCCACCTTGATGGAGCGCCAGCTCGACGCCCCGGCCGGACAGCTCCTGCAACGCGACCTGGACCGGCGCGGCATCGCCTTCTTCACCAATGGCCAGACCGAGGAGATCACCGGAACCGAACGCGCCGAAGGCGTACAACTGGCGGATGGCCGCTACATTCCCGCCGACCTGGTGGTGCTGGCCATCGGCATCCGGCCCAATATCGACCTGGCCAGGGATGCCCGGCTCGATGTCAATCGCGGCATCGTCGTCACCGACGACATGCGTACCTCCGATCCCGACATCTTTGCCGTCGGTGAATGCGTCGAGCATCGCGGCCAGACCTTCGGCCTGGTGGCGCCCCTGTGGGATCAGGCCAGGGTCTGTGCCGCGCGGCTGGCCGGCGATCCGGAGGCGGCCTTCCGGTCCAGCGCCCTGTCCACCAGCCTGAAGATCACGGGCGTCGACGTCTTTTCCGCGGGCGCACTGATGGCAGCGGATGAAAGCGATGACGAGATCACCCTGCGCGACGACAGCCGCGGCCTCTACAAGAAGATCGTGCTGCGCGAAGGCCGGCTGGTGGGCGCGGTCCTGTATGGCGACGTCACCGACGGACAATGGTATCTCCAGCTGATGCGCGACAGGACGGACGTGAGCGCGCTGCGCGAACGCCTGGTATTCGGCCGCGCCCTTGCCGAAGCCGGTGGCGGAAATTCCGCCGGGCCCGATTTCGCCGCCATGCCGGATGACACCCAGATCTGCGGCTGCAACGGCGTCTGCAAGGGCGCGATCATCGCCGCCATACGCGAAAAGGGCCTGACGTCCCTGTCGGAGGTGCGAGCCCACACAAAGGCCTCCGCGTCCTGCGGCCAATGCACCGGCCAGGTGGAAGGATTGCTGGCCTTCGCCGCGGGAGACGCCGCCAGGCCGGCGAGGAAGACCGTCTGCGACTGCACCGACGCCGGCCATGACGAAGTGCGCCGGGGTATCGTGGCGCAATCGCTGAAGACCATGGCCGCGGTGCGCGCGGCCTTCGGCTGGACGAAGAGCGAGGGCTGCGCCAAATGCCGCCCGGCGCTCAACTATTATCTGCTCTGCGCCTGGCCGGGCGAATACCGCGACGATTCCCGCTCGCGCTTCGTCAATGAACGGGTCCATGCCAACATCCAGAAGGACGGCACCTACAGCGTGATACCGCGCATGTGGGGCGGCCTGACCAGCGCACGGGAGCTGCGCGCCATCGCGGACGTCGCGGACAAATTCAACATCCCCACTGTCAAGGTGACGGGCGGCCAGCGCATCGATCTTCTGGGCGTGAAGAAGGAGGATCTTCCGGGCGTGTGGGGCGAACTGGGCAAGGCGGGCATGGTCTCCGGCCACGCCTATGCCAAGGGGCTGCGCACGGTGAAGACCTGTGTGGGCAGCGAATGGTGCCGCTTCGGCACTCAGGATTCCACCGGACTTGGCGTCAGGCTGGAGAAAATGTGCTGGGGCTCCTGGACGCCGCACAAGGTGAAGCTGGCCGTTTCCGGATGCCCGCGCAACTGCGCGGAGGCGACCATCAAGGACCTCGGCGTGGTCTGCGTCGAAGCCGGCTACGATATTCTGGTGGGCGGCAATGGCGGCATGGAAGTGCGCG
>JBEHXB010000077.1:0-8612 GCA_048498895.1 Pseudomonadota bacterium | reverse complement strand
TTGCCGCCATTGTCCACCAGCACCGCCAGCTTGCGGCGGGCGGAATCAAAATCGACCAGCCAGCGATCCTTCATGCGCTGCGCGCCGGTGATGTGGTAATTGCCGCAGGCGGTGCCGCAATAACGCGCCATGCGCCGCGACGCATAGCTCTCGGCCTCGCGCCGGGACATGGGACCCGCGCAGCCGGCCAGAAGGGCCAGCGCCGCGACAAGGATGACATGCACGCCCCCGAAACGGGGTCTCACTTGCGCTGGCTCAGCTCGGCAAGCTGCTTGCGCATCTGCTCGACCTCTTCCTTGAGGTCGGCGACTTCGTCGCTGGCGGGCCGGCCCGCCCCCTTGGACTCCGCAGGTCTGGCGTCGGCGGGCTTGGCGCCGAAGGGCGAGAACATGGCCATGGCGTTCTCGAAAAGGGCCAAATTCTGGCGGGTCATGTTCTCGACCATCTGGTTGCCGCCGCCCAGCGCCTCGGCGATGCGGTCGCGCATGGCGCCCTGGTTCTTGGTGAAGCTTTCCATGCTCATGTCCAGGTAGCCCGGCACGAATGTCTGGAGGGAGTCACCATAGAAGCGGATCAGTTGGCGCAGGAACTTGATGGGTAGCAGGGACTGGCCCTTGGCCTCCTCCTCGAAGATGATCTGGGTCAGCACGCTGCGGGTGATGTCTTCGCCCGTGCGGGCGTCCTGCACTTCGAACTCTGTGCCGTGCTTCACCATGGCCGCCAGGTGATCCAGCGTCACATAGCTGGACGTTTGCGTGTTGTAGAGCCGCCGGTTGGCGTATTTCTTGATGATGACAGGGCCTTCGCCCTTGGATTTCTCGTCTGACACTTGTTCCCCAACTCCCATGGCGGCGCTATGACGCTGAAAGACAAGGACAACATCCCAGGGTCCCTGTGTCCAGCGCGATTTTAGCAATCGCAGCATATTCCAGGTTGCATGGGTTCCTGTAAGATACTGTCGGGCAAGGAAAATCCGGCTGCGGTAACCAGGGCTCGCAATCGCGTCATTTTGGGCTACATAGTTGCGGCATCCGCGCAGGAGATCCCCATGGAAGATGTTGTGATCGTGTCCGCCGCCCGCACCCCGGTGGGGTCCTTCAATGGGGCATTTGCCACGGTTCCGGCGCACAGGCTGGGCGAAGTGGCCATCCGCGCCGCGCTGCAGCGGGCCAAAGTCACCGGCGAGGAGGTCAACGAGGTCATCCTGGGCCAGGTTCTGACCGCCGCGCAGGGCCAGAACCCCGCCCGCCAGGCGGCGATGGCGGCCGGCGTGCCCATGGCCACGCCCGCCTGGGGCATAAACATGGTCTGCGGCTCGGGCCTCAGGACCGTGGCGCTGGGCGCCCAGGCGATCCAGACCGGCGACAGCAGGATCGTGGTCGCGGGCGGCCAGGAAAGCATGAGCCTGTCCACCCATGCCGCCTATCTGCGCGCGGGCCAGAAGATGGGCGACATCCAGTTCATCGACACCATGATCCGCGACGGGCTGTGGGACATCTTCAACGGCTATCACATGGGCATTACGGCCGAGAATGTTGCCCAGCAGTGGCAGATCACCCGCGAGGAACAGGACAGGTTCGCCGTCGCCAGCCAGAACAAGGCCGAGGCCGCCCGCAAGGCCGGGCGCTTCAAGGACGAGATCGCACCCGTCACCGTGAAGGGCCGCAAGGGCGATACGGTGGTCGACACCGACGAATATATCCGCGATGGCGCCACCTATGAGGCCGTCGCAGGCCTCAAGCCTGCCTTCACCAAGGACGGCACCGTAACCGCCGGCAATGCCAGCGGCCTCAATGACGGCGCCGCCGCGCTGGTGCTGATGAGTGGCAAGGACGCCGCCGCCCGGGGCCTTACGCCCCTGGCGCGCATCGCCTCCTGGGCCCAGGCAGGCGTCGATCCCAAGGTGATGGGCTCGGGGCCCATTCCCGCCTCCAGGGCCGCGCTGGAAAAGGCCGGCTGGAAGGCCGCCGACCTGAACCTGGTGGAAGCCAACGAAGCCTTCGCCGCCCAGGCCTGCGCCGTCAACAAGGACATGGGCTGGGATCCGGCGAAGGTGAATGTCAATGGCGGGGCGATCGCCATCGGCCACCCCATCGGGGCCTCCGGCGCCCGCATCCTGACTACCTTGCTGTTCGAGATGGGCCGCCGCGACGCCAAAAAGGGGCTGGCGACGCTGTGCATCGGCGGCGGCATGGGAATAGCCATGTGTGTGGAGCGTTGATGGTCGGGCCCGGCATTCTGCCGGCTTGCTTTCGCCTTTGCGCGCTCTCTTTGCGCGAAGCGCGCTAAAAAAGGGCCCCGAACCGCGACGGATGGGTTGGATCGCCCGTTTCCGCGGTTGAACCGGCTTCTGTTTGTCGCCCTAATGGTCGTTAACGGAAACGGGAGGTCACATGACAAGGGTAGCGGTGGTCACGGGTGGCACGCGCGGCATCGGCGAGGCGATTTCCATCGCCCTCAAGAACGGCGGCTACACGGTTGCGGCGAACTATGCCGGCAACGAAGAGCGCGCCAGGACCTTCACCGAACGTACCGGCATCAGTGCCTACAAGTGGGACGTATCCGATTTCGATGCCTGTGTGGCGGGCGTGAAGCGGATCGAGGCCGAACTGGGCCCCGTCGACGTGATCGTCAACAATGCCGGCATCACCCGCGACGGTACCATGAAAAAGATGAACCGCACCGCCTGGGACGATGTGATCGACACCAATCTCGGCGGCTGCTTCAATATGTGCAAGGCAGCCTGGGACGGCATGAACCAGCGCAAGTTCGGCCGCATCGTGAATATCGGTTCGATCAACGGCCAGGCCGGCCAGTATGGCCAGGTCAACTATGCCGCCGCAAAGTCCGGCATCCACGGTTTCACCAAGGCGCTCGCCCTGGAAGGCGCCCGTGCCGGGATCACCGTCAACGCCGTCGCGCCGGGCTATATCGACACCGATATGGTGGCGGCGGTACCGGCCGATGTGCTGGCCAAGATCGTCGCCCGCATTCCCGTCGGGCGGCTGGGCCATGCCGACGAGATCGCCCGCGGCGTTCTGTTCCTGGTGGCCGATGAGGCGGGGTTCGTCACCGGATCGACCATGTCCATCAACGGCGGCCAGCACATGTACTGACCCCCTCCGGTTTCAGCTTTCGCCCGGCTCCCAAAGAGTCGACGTCGCCCGCTGAAACCGCCTCACCCTTCGACAAGCTCAGGGCGAGGATGATAGGAAAATCCTCATGCTGAGCCTGTCGAAGCATGAGGAGCATTGCTCCCCATGATAACCGCATTGACCGCTGAAAAACTGGCCTGCGTGCGCGGGGAGCGGCGGCTGTTCGACGGCCTGTCGTTTCGGGTGAAGGCGGGCCAGGCGCTGGCGGTGGAAGGGGCCAATGGCAGCGGGAAAACCAGCTTGCTGCGGATGGTCGCCGGCTTCCTGAGCCCCGCCGCCGGCACGCTGACGCTGACCCAGGACGGCAAGCCCGTTACCGACGCCGAGGCGCGCGGCCGCTTCATCGGCTGGCTGGGCCATCAGGACGGCCTGAAGCCTCAGTTCACGGTGATCGAACAGCTCCGCTTCTATGCCCGTCTCTATGCCGGCAAGGCGGACGATGCCGTGCTGGAGCAGGTCGGTCTTTCGCGCCAGCGCGAGCTGCCCTGCCGTTATCTTTCGGCCGGGCAGAAGCGCCGCCTGGCGCTGGCGCGGCTTCTGGTGTCGAACCGCCCGCTCTGGCTGATGGACGAACCGTTCGCCGCGCTCGATACCGCGGGCCAGGCGCTGGTCGCCCGGCTGATGGCGATCCATTGCGGCAATGGCGGCATGGTCGTGGCCGCCACGCATGACCCGCTCGGCCTGGGCAACGAAAGCGTGACGCTGTGAGCGCGTTCCTCGTCCTTCTTTGGCGCGACGTGAAGCTGGCGACGCGCAGCGGCGGCGGCGCGGCGCTGGCGCTCTGCTTCTTCGCGCTGGTCGCCACCCTGGTGCCGCTGGGCATCGGCGCCGACCTCAAGCTGCTGGCGCGGGTGGCGGGCGGCATCCTGTGGGTGGGCGCTGTGCTGGCGGCGCTCTTGTCGCTGGACCGGCTGTTCCAGGGCGATTACGACGACGGAAGCCTGGAACTGATCGCGCTGGCGCCCCTGCCGCTGGAACTGACCAGCCTCGCCAAGATCGTCGCGCACTGGCTCTCCACCGGCCTGCCACTGACCATCATGTCGCCGCTGCTGGCGCTGCTCTTCAACCTGTCGCCGGATGCAATTCCGGTGCTGGTGCTTTCGCTGCTGATGGGAACCCCGGCGGTCAGCGCCATCGGCGCCATCGGCGCGGCGCTCACGGTGTCGCTGCGCGGCGGCGGGCTGATCCTGCCCCTGATCATCCTGCCGCTCCTGTCCCCGGCGGTCATCTTCGGCGCGGGCGCGGTGGCCGCCGGACTCGACGGGTTTTCGCCCGCCGGAGCACTGGGACTGCTTGGCGCTTTCTCCCTGGCCGCCGTGCTGCTAAGTCCTTTCGCGGCGGCGGCCTCCGTCCGCCTGAACTTGTCGGGCTGATTGATGCAGTTCCTGTTCCGTTATGCGAACCCTGCGATGTTCATGCGCCTGTCCGGCGCGGTGCTGCCCTATGCGGCGGCCCTGACCGTGCTGGCGCTGGCCGCCGGCCTGTTCATGGGTTTTTCCGCCCCGCCCGATTACCAGCAGGGCCTGACCGTGCTGATCATGTTCATTCATGTCCCCGCCGCCACCGCGGCGATGAGCATCTATGGGGCCATCGCGGTCTGCTCGCTGCTGTCGCTGGTCTGGCGCCATCCTCTTTCCGATACTGCCGCGCGCGCTGCCGCGCCGCTGGGCGCCGTCTTTACCGCGCTTGGGCTGGTCACCGGCTCGCTCTGGGGCAAGCCCATGTGGGGCACCTATTGGGTGTGGGATGCACGGCTGACCAGCTTCCTGCTGCTGCTGTTCCTCTATCTGGGCTACATGGCGCTGTGGAGCGCCATCGAGGATGAAACCAGGGCCGGGCGCGCTGCCGCGGTGCTGGCGCTGGTGGGCGCGGTGAACATTCCCATCATCAAATTCTCGGTCGACTGGTGGAACACGCTGCACCAGGGCGAAAGCATCATGAGCGGCAAACTGGATCCGGTTTATCTGTGGCCGCTTTTGACGATGATGGCCGGTTACATGCTTCTGTTCGTCACTCTATGGCTGATCCGTATCCGCACCGCCATCGTGACGCGGCGCGCCACGACCCTGATGCAGCGGGCAGCCTGATGCAGGGAGCGGCTTAGTGTTCGATCTGGGGCCTTACGGCGACTTCATCTGGCCTGCCTATGCCATTTCGGCGGCGGCGCTCGGCGGCCTGACGCTCTGGACGCTTGCGGCATGGCGGCGCGCCAGGCGGCGTCTCATGGATCTTGAGAAGGCGGCGCTGGAGGAGAAACAATGAAGCGCTGGCTCTTCATCCTGCCCATCGCCGGGTTTGCGGTGCTGGCCTACTTCCTGTTCCGCAGTCTGTGGGCGCCCGCCCCCGACATCATTCCCTCGGCCCTGCTGAACAAGCCGGCGCCGCGCTTGATCCTGCCGGCGCTGGATGGCAAGACCGCGGCCTTCACGCCTGCCGATCTCACCGCCGGTCATGTCAGCGTGATCAACGTCTTCGCCTCCTGGTGCGCGCCCTGCCGCACCGAAACCAGCCAGCTCGCCGCCATGTCCAATTTGCCCGGCGTGGCGCTGTACGGCCTGGTGCAAAAGGACAAGCCCGAGGCCGCGCGCGCCTTCCTGAACGAGGTGGGCAATCCTTTCGCCAAGATCGCGCGCGACGATGACGGCCGCGCCTCGATCGAATGGGGTGTCTATGGCGTGCCGGAAACCTTTGTGGTCGATGGCAAGGGCGTGGTGCGATTCAAATATGTGGGCCCGCTGACCGATGACGTCATGGCCCGCGAGGTGATGCCCGCCATCGCCGACGCCAAGGGCTCTTAAACCTTTTCCTAACCCTGTTTTGCCAATGCTGGTGCCATGCAGGTATCCAGTTCGCATATCGCCGCCCAATCCGCCCTGGCAGCCGCCCGTGAGGCGCAGGCCCGTTTCCAGGCCCAGATAAGATCCCCGGCTCCGCCTCCTGGACCTGTCCAGAACGCCGCCCAGCCGTCTTCCGCGGTGGCCGTGGACGGTTTTGCCCCGCTGCCGTTGAAACAGACGGCCCAGCCGCAGGCCGCGGCGGCGCCCGCCGGCCCAAGGGGCCAGCCGCCGGCCCGGCTGGGCCAGCATGTCGACATCACGGTCTGAAAAATCGGCTCAGAGCTTGCGGCGGCGCAGGTTGCGGCGCGGCTTTCCGCTGTCGGTGCCCAGCATCTCGGCTGCCTGTGCAATCTGAGACAGAGCCCTGACGAATTTCTGCCGCTCCGGCACGGGCAGCGGCTCCAGCAGCGCGCGCTCGGCACGGTCGGCGGCGTTGCGTGCCCCGCGCAGGGCCTTGCGCCCGACCGGCGAAATCGCCACCGCGTTGGCGCGCTGGTCTTCCTCGGTGCGCTTGCGCGACAGAAGACCCTTGTCCAGCATCCGGCGCACCATTTCGGCCAGGGTCGAACGGTCGATGCCGGTAATCTCCACCAAAGCGGTCTGGCTGACACCATCGTTCTGTTCCAGCGCGCAGAGCAGGGTGAACTGCTGCTTGGTCAGGTCCTTGGCGCCGGCTTCACGTGCATAAAGGTCGCCATAGAATTGCTGGCAGCGGCGGATCAGATACGACGGCGCTTCGGAAAGGTCGAAACCATTGCCCCCTTTGCGCCCCTTCATCATCCGTTCCCCCGATTTCACTTCTGACAGGCTACGCACTTTTCATTTGGCGTGAGCCGAACCTGATGGCGCTCAAAGCGCCCGGACCGGGCTGACGCGGAATGCGCGGCTCTCATGGCGAGTTAAACTTGGTTTGAACGCAGAAGTCCATGCGCAAAATTTTTTCCGGTGCATATTGCAATCCCGCGCCCCGCGCGTTCCGCGATTGTCCATGGTTCAGGTGGAAAATTTCGCGCATGCGCATGTACCGAGGCGAAACACAAATCATGGTATGCGCTGGGCCGCGGGCCCCATTTGTTGCCGCACTCTGTCAGGAATGAGAAGAAAGTCCGTCCTTGTTCCCGCCCGCAGAACCTGGATCAGGCGTCATTCGTTTCGTTCTGCGCCTGATGTTTCATCACCAGCGGCGTTTGTGCCAGAGCGAACAGGAAGATAAGCGGCAGTATGCCCCAAACCTTGAATGACACCCACGTCCCGGTGCTGGTGGTGCGCCATATCATCTCGTTGGCGGCGGCGAGCGCAAGGAAGAAAATCCCCCAGCGCACCGTGAGTTTCCGCCAGCCGGTTTCCGTGAGTTCGAAGGCCTGCGCGAAAATGTATTTGATGAACAGGCGGTTGAACGAAAGCCCGGCCAGCAGCAGCGCGCCGAAAAAGGCATAAAGCACGGTCGGCTTCATTTTTATGAAGACGTCGTTGCGCAGGTAAAGCGTCAGCCCGCCGAAAACCACCACCAGCACCGCCGTGAACAGCGGCATGGGCGAAACGCGCCGTTCTATCAGCCAGCCGAGGGCCAGCGCCGCCAGCACCGCGGCCATGAAAGCGGCGGTCGCCCCGAAAATGCCGAAATATTTGAAGCTGGCGAAAAAGATCAGCAGCGGTCCAAGATCCAGGGTCAGGCGCAGCAGTTGCTTGTTCATGCGGTCTCTCCGACGCCGACCAGCGCGCGGGCAAAACCCTCTGCGCGAAACGGTTGCAGGTCATCCTCGCCTTCGCCGACGCCCAGATAATGCACCGGAAGGCCGAAGCGCGCCGCCAGGGCCACCAGGATGCCGCCCTTGGCGGTTCCGTCCAGCTTCGTCATGATCAGGCCGGTCAGCGGCACCGCGGCCTTGAAGGCTTCAACCTGGCTGATGGCGTTCTGGCCGGTGGTGGCGTCCAGCACCAGCAGCGCGGCGTGGGGCGCGGCAGGGTCCAGTTTCCTGATCACGCGGACGATCTTTTCCAGCTCGGCCATCAGCCCGGTCTTGTTCTGAAGCCGTCCGGCTGTGTCAATGATCAGGATATCGCTACCGTCGGCGCGCGCCTTTTCCAGCGCTTCGAACGCCAGGCCCGCTGCATCGCCGTTCGCCTTGGTGGAGACGAACTGCGCCCCCGCGCGTTCGGCCCAGACCCGCAACTGCTCGACCGCCGCGGCGCGAAAGGTGTCGCCCGCGGCCAGCGTGACCTTGGCGCCGCCCTTGACCAGCCGGCGCGCGATCTTGCCGATGGTGGTGGTCTTGCCGGTGCCGTTGACCCCGGCGACGAGGATGACGAAAGGCTTGCGGGTTTCGTCAATTTCCAGCGGCCTTTCGACGGGCCTGAGCAGGGCGGCCACTTCCTGCGCCAGAATTCCCCGCAGTTCGCGGTCAGACATTTCCGCGTCATAGCGGCCCTTGGCCACTGCCGCCGCCAGCCTGGCGGCAGGCCCGGTGCCCATGTCGGCTCCGATCAGGGCTTCTTCCAGTCCGGCGACCGTGTCGGCGTCCAGCTTCTTGCGGGTGAACACCCCAAGCAGGCTTTCGCTCAGGCTGCCTTTTCTGGAAAGGCCGGCGGTCAGCCGCTCGAAGAAATTGGGCGGCGGCGG
>JBEHXB010000076.1:0-8643 GCA_048498895.1 Pseudomonadota bacterium | reverse complement strand
CGCAGCTTGTCCACCAGCGCCGGCGGGATCGGCGCGCCGGTCTTGTAGGTGACCGCGAAATGGCTGAGGACCTCGGGATAAAGCGCCCAGTGCTCGTTGAACTGTGAGGGGAATTCGACAAAGTCCCGCGCCACGTTGGTGCCCGAGACGAAGGGATAGGTCTGTTCCGCGAAGAGGCCGTGCAGGGCATGGCCGAATTCATGGAACATGGTGGTGACGTCGTCGAAGCTCAGCAGCGCGGGCTGGCCCGGCGCCGGCTTGGTGAAGTTGGCGACATTGAACACCACCGGCTTGGTGCCGAGAAGCTTGGACTGGCCCACGAAATTGCTCATCCATGCGCCGCCCGCCTTGTTGTCGCGCTTGAAGTAGTCGAAATAGATCAACCCCAGGGCGCTGCCGTCCTTGTCGAACACCTCGAACACCATCACGTCAGGCTGGTAG
The DNA here is from genome assembly GCA_048498895.1 of Pseudomonadota bacterium. Classification (GTDB taxonomy): domain Bacteria; phylum Pseudomonadota; class Alphaproteobacteria; order Micropepsales; family Micropepsaceae; genus Rhizomicrobium. The sequence continues at coordinate 8,202 of JBEHXB010000076.1, read as the reverse complement.
ACCGGGATGTCGTGGCGCTGCTTGAAGGTGATGCCGTAGAGCTTGTTCGCCGCATAGAAAACGCCGTCACGCAGCACCCTGTTCAGCTCGAAATAGGGCTTGAGCGCGGATTCATCGACGTCATAGCGTTCCTTGCGCACCTTTTCCGCATAGCGCTGCCAGTCCCATGGCTGCAGCTTGAAATGCTTTCCATCCTTGTCGATCGCCTGCTGGATCAGTTTGGCTTCCTGGGCGGCCTTGGCGCGGGTTGCCGGCACCAGCGCCCCGATGAATTTCTGCACCGCCTGGGGGGTGCCGGCCATCTGGTCGTAGAGCACATAGGCGGCATAGTTGGGATAACCCAGCAGCTTCGCCTTCTCGGCGCGGATCACCGCCAGGGTCTGGATGATGCCGCGCGTATCGTTCCCGTCGCCGCGCTCGGTGCGGGTCCAGCTCTTGTTAAAGAGTTTTTCGCGCGTGTCGCGGTCGGCAAGGTCGGTCAGCAGCGGCTGCTGCGTGGTATTCTGAAGGGCAATGAGATATCCGCCCTTCATGCCGCGCTCTTGGGCGGCGTGGGCAGCGGTGGCGATTTCGCCGTCCGAAAGCCCATCCAGGGCCGCCTTGTCACCGAGCGCAAGCGCCGCATCCTTGGTGCCGGCCACCAGCCGCTGCTGGAATTCCGCCTGAAGCGAAGCGTCCTGCTTGTTGATCTCCTTCAGCCGCGCCTGGTCGGCCGCCGGCAGATTGGCGCCGGAGTGGATGAACTGCTGATAGTAGAGCTTGAGTACCTGCGCCGCCTCCGGGTCCAGCTTCAGGCTGTCACGCTTCTCGTAAAGCGCCTTGACCCGCGCAAACAGTTTCGGATTGAGGAAGATGGCGTCCTGGTGGGCCGCCAGCCGGGGCGCTTCGGCCGTCTGCACCTTGTCCAGCGTCGGGTTGGTGTTGGCCTGCACCACCGCGTAGAAAGTCTCCAGCACGCGGTCGAGCATGCGGCCCGACTTTTCCAGCGCCACGATGGTGTTGTCGAATGTCGGCGCCGCGCCCTGGTTGGCGATGGCCAGGACCTCGGCCATCTGCCGGCGCATCCCTTCCTCGATCGCGGGCTGATAGTCGCTGTCGCGGATGTTGCGGAAATCCGGCGCCTGGAACGGCAGCGTGCTCGCATGGGCGAACGGATTGGGACGGGACGGCGCCTTGGGTTTTTCGGATGGGCCACAGCCCAGCACCAACAGGCAGGCCGACAGCAGCGCCGGATTGCGAAAGCGAATGGTCATCGGGAAGTCTCACCAGAAACCTCCCGGACTATGGCAAGACGCGCGCCGGATGCAAAGTGACGTTGCGCCCTACGACAGCCCGCCCACCGCGCGGATGGCCGACCGGACGATCTCCAGATTCTCGCTGAGGGCCTGATAGCGGTCGCCCATCTTGATCACGGTCTTTACCGCATCGCCATATTCGCCTGGCAGCGGCGCGCGCACCTGATCGACCTTGGCGGCATCGACGCGCACGGTGCTGCCGTCGGGCCGGGTGAATTTCACCAGCACCGCGTTGCGCCCGGCCTCGCCCTTGCCCAGCACCGTGGTGATGTGCCCGACATATTTGCGGGTCTCCGCCGGCAGGCTGGCGCCGTGCTGCAGATGGTCGTCGACGCGGCCGGGGCCGGCATTGTAGGCGGCGAACATGGCCGGAAAACCATAACGCTTCTGCAACCAGCGCAGATAGGCGGCGCCCGCGAATATGTTGTCGTGCGCGTCGAAGGGATTGGCGCCCAGATTGTACTGCGCGGCCATCTCCTCGTAAGTGTCGGACTGGACCTGCATCAGGCCCATTGCGCCGGCGCTGGACACGATCGGGCGGCCCGGCGCCATCATGGTGCGCCCGCCGCTCTCGCGCTGCATGACGGCACGGATCCAGGATTTGGGCACATGGAATTTGCGCGACGCCTGGTCGATCAGCGTGTCCCAGCGGCTCATCAGCTGCGACGGGCTCATCGCCGCCTCCCTGTCATAGACCGAAGGCGCCATGGGCCGCGGCGTGACCACCACGCTTTCGACCGCAGCGGGCCTGGCCGCCACCGGCTGCGCCTCTTCATCATCCACGCGAACATTCACGCGCGGCATCATCAGCGCCGCGACCGTGAGCAGCACGCCCAGCATCAGCACGGGCCGGATATCGAGGGAGGTCGCTGTGGCCGACCGGACAATCCCGGAATCGGACAGCAAGGAATCGGACAGCACGGAATCGGAATTGGACAATTACGTCTCCATTTCGATTTCGGAACTTCGCGGATCGGAAGAGAACCGGGGCGCTCTCGAAATTTCTGCTGACGAAGCGGAACCAAACGGCGCGCGCTTCACATGCCCCCAGTTGTCCGCGAGATAGCGGGCCCGTCCGGCAAAAGCAAGCTGCAACTTCGGGAACCCGTCAGCGGTATTGCGATTGCGCGTCGCGCAAATGCTGGATAAGCGCGGCGATATCGCCATGACTGCGCGCCAGGACCGCGGCAAATTCATCGCGTTCGGCCAGACCAAGCCATATGCCCGCAACCGCGATGTCCACCAGCACCGGCTTTGGTCCGTCGCTGCGCACGCGAAAATCCACCTCCGCCGAATTGTCACCCGTCAGTGTGGTGGAGACGATGTCGTCGCCCGGCGCGCGCTGGCGCGATCCGGTCACCTTGAGAGTCTGCCCGGAATATTGCGCGAAATAGGACTGGTAGACCGCAAGGCTGTAATCGCGAAAGGCATCGACGAAGGTATTGATCTGCTCCGGAACCGCGCCGTCGGCATATTTGCCCAGAAGGAAAATCGCCACCCGCCGCATGTCGGTAAGACCCAGCAGGAAAGTGGCGAAGCGGCTGCGCCGTTCGGCGGCGCTGAGCGATCTGTCGTTGAGGATATCGAAGCCGCGCTGGATGTTGTTGGCGATGAAGCTTTCCGCGGCGCCGGCAGCGGCCGCGCCCGTGGCGGTGAGCGCTAACGGCGCGGCGGCGAGCGCCGCGGCAATGATGGTCCTGCGTTGTAGCAAATCGGTTTTCCCTGCCTGATGACGCCCCGCCAATATCTCTGCCTAGCGGGCCGAAGCGGCGGAAATGGGGCCGTGATGCGGCGCATCAAAACAAGCGGAGCCGCAGCCGGCGTGGAATCGCGCCATTCTCCCGCGAAACATTGTGACGAATTCATCCATCAACCCTGCGGCAAAGCGGGCCTGTAACGCTGGCCCCGGGGAACCGCCGCTGCTACGGTGCGCGCCGGAAAACGTCCGAAAACGGACGAAGGGGGAGGAGAAATTCAACATGAGGATCCACCGGCTCGCCACGGCGAGGGCCGCGGCACGCAACGTCGCTGCCATGGGCATCATCGCCGTCATGGGGCTGGCCGCCCATCAGGCTGTCGCCCAGACTCAGGCGCGCGCCACCAATCCCGGCAACAAGGCCACCGTGGCCTGGGCCGCCAAGCCCGCGACGCTGGCGCCTTACAAGGCGCCCAACAAACTTGTCTACCGGCTTGCCGATGTGCTGGCCGCCCACAAGGGTCAGGCGAACTGGCAGCAGAAAGTTTTTCTCAGCCGCGATTTCGAAGGCGACTGGATCTCCATGGCGCCCGGCCAGAAGACCAAGACCATGTTCTATGCCGACGACCGCGTCTTCTGGGTGGTGCAGTCCGGCGCCATGAAGGTCACCATCGAGGGGCAGGAGCCCTTCGTCGCCACCAAGCACTTCCTGGTGCAGGTGCCCAAGCGGCTGCAGTACAGCATCGAGGCGGCGGGCGATGAACCGGTGCTCTATTTCCAGATGAAGCCGGCAGGCGAAGCACCCGACTATCCGCTGAGTGAAACGCCCACGCCCGTGTCCGGCGTGAAATACATCAAGGCCGCCTATACCGGCCGCGGCACCTATGACGACGTCAATGTGCCCTATGTCGATTTCGAAAAGGACATCGTGCAGGACGGCAAGAAACGCAGCGTGTGGATCCGCGACGATCACACCTACGTCACCATCCTGCGCTCGCAAAAGGGCACGCCCACGCCGCCCGACACCGAATGGGGCCACTACCACGCCAACTTCCCGGAGATCTGGCTGGTCGTCGAAGGCACCCAGCAATTCCTGGTGGAAGGCGAGAAGCTGATCACCGTGCATGACGGCGATCTCGTCGCCGCGCCCACCGGGCGCTGGCACCGCGCGACCCCTGCGGGCGACGGCCCGTCCACCCGCCTTGCCTATATCCCCCGCCCCGACAACCTTCACTGGTACCAGCCGGAGAAGGCCGAGGGTGGAAACTGATCCAAAGGAGAGACATGTGACCAATCGAATTCTTCCCGCGCTGGCGCTCGTGCTGATGGCGAGCATTCCGGCCTTCGCGGCCCAGGCCAGCTTCCAGACCAATCTGGGACCGATGCCGCTGGACGATGAAACCAAGGCCGTCATCGCCGGGCGCGGCGACGCCACCGCCGTGCTCGACGGCAATACCGTGACGGTGAAGGGCAGCTTCCACGGCCTTCCCTCCAACGCCACCGAGGCGCACATCTTCACCTCGCCGGTGGCGGGCGTGCCGGGCAAGCAGATCCTGGACCTGGATGTGACCAAGGCGACGTCGGGCACCATCTCGGGCACCTTCAAGCTTTCCGCGCAGCAGGCGAAAGACCTTCGCACCGGCAAGCTCTACATCCAGATCAACAGCGAAAAGGCGCCGCCAGGCTATTCCTGGGGCCCCAAAGGCACGCTGTGGGGCTGGCTTTTCCCCGCCCATGAGACGGTCGGCCAGGACGTGCCGCAAGAAGGCCACTGGTTCATTCCCCAGCTCGACACGCCAAAGAACTGATCTGCCGGATACGACGACAAGGAATCGATGACATGCTGAAAAAGACGGGATTGCTTCTTGGCGCCGCCGCCGGCGTTGCCCTGGCCGGCGCGATGGCCATCGGCGCGTTCGCGCAAGGCGCCGCGGGCCCCTTCACCCAGGCGCAGGCCGACGCCGGCCGCCAGGCCTATAACGACAATTGCGCCATCTGCCACCAGAACGACCTGTCGGGCGCCACCGACGCGCCGCCGCTGGCGGGCGACGCCTTCTTCGGCGCCTGGAAGGGCCGCAGCACCGAGGCGCTGTACAGCAAGATTCACGCGACCATGCCGGCGGGGCGCGGCGGCAGCCTGGATCAGGAGACATACGTCGATATCGTCGCCTACATCCTGCACGCCAACAGCGCCAGGGCCGGTACCACCGCCTTCACGCCCACCACCGATGTCGCCATCGGCAGGGTCGCCACCGGCAAGCTGGCCGATGACGTGCTGCATCCGCCCGCTGCCGCGGCGCCGGCGCGCGGGCCCCGCGAGGCCGATCCCAATGTCGCCTCCTCGGCCGGCTTTGCCCGTCCGGGCCAGACAGTGCGCTACGGAGATCCCGGCCGCTTCCGGCTCCCCACCAGGCTGGGCCTGTCGCTGAAGGGCGACATCCAGAACTATGTTCCCGTCACCGACGAGATGCTGCGCAATCCGCCGGACGGCGACTGGCTGATGTTCCGCCGCAACTACCAGGGCTGGAGCTACAGCCCGCTCAGCCAGATCAACACCGACAATGTCTCCAAACTGCAACTGAAGTGGATGTGGTCGATGCCCGAGAACGGCACGATGGAGGATACTCCCATCGTCCATGACGGCATCATGTACATGTGGGGCGTCGGCAACGTCATCCAGGCGCTGAACGCCAAGACCGGCGAGCTTCTGTGGGAGAACCGCCTGGGTCCGGCCCCCACCAGCGCCGGCCCCGGCCCGTCGAGCGAGGAAACCCGCTCCATGGGCCTTTACGGCACCAACGTCTATGTCAGCACGCCCCAGGGCTACGTCTATGCCCTGGATGCGCGCACCGGCGAGGAAGTGTGGAAGAGCCACATCACCGACAAGGAAGGCGTGGGCCGCTCCACCGGCGGCGTCATCATCATCAACGGCAAGGTGCTGGTGGGCATGACCGGCTGCGGCCGCCCCAAGAGCGGCGACCATTGCTACATCAGCGCCTACGACGCCAAGACCGGCAAGCGCGACTGGAAATTCACCACCGTGGCCCTGACCGGCCAGCCTGGCGGCGATTCCTGGGGCGGCAAGCCGGACGATGAGCGCATGGGCGCGGAGACCTGGATCGCAGGCACCTACGATCCGGAGCTCAACACCACCTACTGGGGCACCGCCCAGGCCAAGCCGTGGCGGCGCGACCTGCGCGGCACCGGCACAGGGGCCACCGACTACGCCAACTCCACGCTGGCGCTCGATCCCGACACCGGCAAGCTGAAATGGTGGCACAACCACGCCCCGGGCGAGACCTTCGACCTGGACGAGGTGTTCGAGCGCGTGCTGGTGGACCATGGCGACCAGAAGTCGCTTCTGACCATCGGCAAGGCGGGCATCCTGTGGAAGCTGGATCGCGTCACCGGCAAATATCTCGATCACGCCGAGACGGTGTTCCAGAACGTCTTCACCAAGATCGACCCGAAGACCGGCATCCCCACCTATCGCAAGGACATCATCGACCAGAAGGTGGACCAGTGGCTGTCATCCTGTCCCGGCCCCGAAGGCGGCCATGACTGGCAGGCGACCAGCTATCACAAGCCCAGCGACACGCTGATCATCCCGCTCTCGCAATCCTGCGTCTTCATGCTGGGCAACGGCTCGGAGACCTATTTCGAGATGCCGGGCAGCGACGGCAATCTGGGGCGGCTGTCGGCCTATCGTGCCGCCGACCTCAAGCCGCTCTGGTCCTTCCAGCAGCGCGCGCCCTTCCTGACCGGGGTGATCTCGACCGCGGGCAATGTCGCCTTCGTGGGCGACTTCGACCGCGTCTTCCGGGCCATCGATGTCAGGAACGGCAAGACGTTGTGGACCACCCGCCTGGGAACCACGGTCCAGGGCTATCCGGTCAGCTTCATGGTGGACGGCAAGCAGTACATCGCCGTCACCACCGCGCTGGGCGGCGGCAGCCCGCAGCTCAAGCCCGGCACCATGCTGACCGAGGTGCACCGTCCCATCACGGGCTATGCGCTGTTCGTCTTCGGCTTGCCGGACGAGAAGTAAGGGCCAAACCGGCCTTCGCGCCGACCAAATCGGCCTTCCCGCCGAAAGGTGCGGAAATGACACAGGGGCGCCGCGCCAGCGGCGCCCCTAACTTTTTGAAAGGACAGGGTTTTTCGCCGCGGGCCGGGCCACCTTGACGGATGCGCCCGACCATAGCAAGCAGGGCGCGCAAAACCGTCATGGGCCCAAAGAGGGGGGCATCCTTGCTGCGCTATTTCCAGGCCCTGATGCCGCGCGAGGAGAAATTCTTCGGCCTCTTCAACCGCCACGCCCGTACCTTGGTGGACGGCGCGATCGCCATGCGCGACCTTCTGGAAGGCGGCCAGGGCGTGGCCCAGGCCTGCGCCCGCATCGTGACCCATGAGAACGAGGCCGATGCCATCGCCCGCGAGGTGCTTTTGAGCGTGCGCCGCTCCTTCATCACCCCTTTCGACCGCGGCGACATCAAGGACCTGATCGGGCTTCTGGACGATTCGATCGACCAGATGCAGAAAACCGCCAAGGCCATCACCCTGTTCGAGGTGACGGCGTTCGAGCTCTCCATGCGCCAGATGGCCGACATCATCCTGCGCTGCGCCGAACTGACGGTGGAGGCGGTCGAGCTTCTCGGCTCGATGCGCGAGAATTCCGGCCGCATCAACGCCATCACCGAAGAAATCACCCGGCTGGAGGAACAGGCCGACGAGCTGAACGACGCCGGCATCAAGGCGCTCTACCTGGCGCACAAGAGCGGGGATGCGATGGGCTTCATTGTCGGCAGCGAAATCTATCGCCACCTGGAAAAGGTCGTGGACCGCTTCGAGGACGTCGCCAACCGCATAAGCGGCATCGTCATCGAGCAGGTGTAGGGCCCTTTACATGACCCTGATCGTCATCCTGATCGCGGTCGCGCTGATCTTCGATTTCCTCAACGGCCTGCACGATGCGGCCAATTCCATCGCCACCATCGTCTCCACCCGGGTTCTGTCGCCGCGCTATGCCGTGGCCTGGGCCGCCTTCTTCAACTTCATCGCCTTCGCCGTGTTCGGACTGCATGTCGCCGCCACCATCGGCACCGGCATCGTCGCGCCCTCCATCATCTCCGACCAGGTGATCTTCGGCGCGCTGATGGGCGCCATCGCCTGGAACATCATCACCTGGCTGGCCGGCATCCCCTCCTCCTC
>JBEHXB010000075.1:0-8700 GCA_048498895.1 Pseudomonadota bacterium | reverse complement strand
GCGACGCACCACTTCCAGCCCGTCCAGGCCCGGAAGGCCCAAGTCCAGCACGATCAGGTCGACCGGATTGCGCTTGAGGAACTCCAGCGCCGTCTCGCCGGATTCTGCTTCCTCGATGCGATAGCCCTGGGCCGTCAGTGCCGTTTTCAGGAAGCGGCGGATCGGCGGTTCATCATCCACAATCAGGATTCGCAACGGGTTCATGCAGGGACCGGCAAGGTTAAGGTGAAGACCGCGCCACCGTTATCACGGTTCGCTGCGGTTATGGTGCCGCCCATCGCGTCCAGGAATCCGCGGGCGATCGACAGGCCAAGGCCCGTCCCGGCGCGTTTGCGGTCGCCCGCCCGCACCCGGTAGAACTTGTCAAAGATACGCTCCCGGTCCTCGTCGAGAATCCCCTCGCCCTCGTCCATGATCTCCATGCGTACCACCGCGCCTTCCCTCCGGACCCGAAGGGTGATCCGGCTGCCTTGCGGCGCATATTTGACCGCATTGTCCAGCAGATTGAATAGCACCTGTTCGGTCAGCACCGGGTCCAGACGCAGCAGCGGCAGCCCGGGTTCCAGCTCAAGCACGATTGTATGGCCGCCGGTGAGCGGCGCAGCCCGGCGCAACACACTGCCCACCACATCGCCCAGATCGACGGCCTGTAAATTGGGCGCCAGCGCGCCCGATTCCAGTCGCGTCATGTCCAGCAGGTTGGCGATGAACCGGTTCAGGCGCTGGGCCTCCTCCTGGATGGTGGCGGCCAGTTGGTCCTGGTCCGCGGACGACAGCGAGGCGCGCAGCTGGCGCAGCGAGGACGCGGCCCCCAGAATGGAGGCCAGCGGCGTACGCAGGTCGTGGCTGATGGAGGTCAGGAGCGCTGCACGCAGTTTCTCCGCTTCCGCCGCCACCCGGGCGCGGTCCATCTCCCCGGCCAGACTCAGCCGCTCGATCGCCAGAGCCGTCTGGTCGGCCAGCGTGTCCAGCAGCCGCCGCTGGTCAGGCACCAGCAATTGGGCCTTCTGCTCAATGTCCGTGGCCTTGCCGTCGTCCAGGCCGATTACCCCCACAATTCCCCGGCCCGTGCGCATGGGCAGAAACAGGCGCCGCGCGCCTGGCAGCGTATCGGCACCGCGGCCCGCTTCCTGGCCGTGCTGGAAAGTCCAGTTGGCCGCCGCCAGGTCGCCCTCTTCCAGCATGTCTTCCGGCGGATAGCCGGCACGCACCGCCAACTCCTCGCCCTCCGGCATGAGAAGCACCACATGCAAGCCGAGCATGTGCGCCACCTGATAGGCGGTCGCCCACAGCAGATCGTCCAACGATGCGATGCCTGTCAACTTGCGGCTGAAAAGATATAGATCTTCGGTAATCGCGGCACGCTGGCGCGCGACGATGGCCTGGGTGCGCACGCGTGATGCCAGGTTGCTGGCGATGGCGGCCACCAGCATGAACACGACCAGGGTGACGATGTTCTCGGGGTCGGTGATGGTGAAGGTGTAAAGCGGGGGAATGAAGAAGAAATTGTAGGCCAGCGCGCATATAAGTCCGGCGAACAGCGACGGCATCAGGCCATAGGTGACCGCGCTCGCCAGGACCGGCAACAGCAGGACAAGCGCGATGTTGGACAGGCCCAAGCCCTGCCGCAGTACCAGTCCTGCGCCGAGCCCTCCAAGACTGAACAGAAAACTGTAGGCCAGGGCCTTCAGGTCCACCGCCTGGCGCGGCTCGCTTCGGCTGACCGTGATCTTGGGGGCCGCGCCCGATTGTGGCACGACATGCAGATTGATCTCGGGACCGCGACGCAGCAGCTGCTGGCTCAGGGGCGGGCGAAACAGCTCGAGCCAGCGCGGCCCTGCCGCTGCCGGAATCACCACATGGGTAATATTGCCGGCGCGGGCAAAGCCAATCACGCCGTCCGCCTCGCTGGCCGCTGGCACGGTGGCGGCCACGGCGCCCATGCGTTCCGCCAGCCTGAGTGCCTGGGCGATCAGGTCGCGCTCGGTCTCGCTCGCCCGGCCTGTCTCCACATGGATCGCGGTCCAGGGTGCGCGAAGCCGATCGGCCAGACGGCGGGCGTAGCGGATGGCCGCCGCCGCGCCCGGCCGCGCGCTCACCGCCACCAGAAGGCGTTCGCTGGCATCCCATGGCCCCATGATGGCATGAGCGCGCATATAATCGACCATCTGGGCATCAACACGCTGGGCGGTGCGGCGCAAAGCCAGTTCGCGCAGCGCCGCCAGATTGCCGGGGACGAAAAAATTCGCCTGCGCCCGCTCCGCCGTTTCAGGCATATAAACCTTGCCCTCTTTCAGCCGCTGCAGCAGGTCATCGGGCGTCAGATCGACGAGCTCGATGTCGTCGGCACGGTCCAGGATGGAATCGGGCACCGTCTCGCGCACCCGCACATGGGTGATCTTCGCCACCACATCATTGAGGCTTTCGATGTGCTGGACGTTGAGGGTGGAATAGACGTCGATGCCTGCCGCCAACATCTCTTCCACATCCTGATAGCGCTTCGGGTGGCGGCTGCCAGGACCATTGGTGTGCGCCAACTCGTCCACCAGCACCAGGCGAGGACGCCGTTGAAGGACGGCGTCCAGGTCCATCTCGAACAGAACCCGGCCCTTGTAGGGAATGCGCTTCTTGGGGACGGTCTCCAGCCCCTTGGTCAGAAGATCGGTTTCCACGCGGCCATGGGTTTCCACCACCCCGATCACCGCATCCACCCCTTCCAGCCGGCGGCGGCGGGCCTGGACCAGCATCTCATAGGTCTTGCCCACCCCTGGTGCCGCGCCCAGGAAGATCTTTAGCCGGCCACGGCCGGGCTGGCCCGTCTCCTTCAACAGGGCTTCCGGTGAAGGTCGCCCCTCTTCCTTGGCGGTAAAGTCCAGATCGCTCATCCGGCCCGGATATTATGTCTTTCCGTGAAGTTGTGCCCGCCGGACGACCATGCATCCAGAGCAAGGTTGAGCTGCAGCACATTGATGTGCGGCTCGCCGATCAGGCCAAAAAGTCGCGTAACGACATGGGCTTGCACCAGCGCCGTCACCCGGGCTTCGGAAAGGCCGCGCGCCTTTGCCACCCTGGGCACCTGGAACATGGCCGCCTCGGGGGTGATGTCGGGATCGAGCCCGCTGGCTGAGGCGGTAATCAGGTCGTCAGGCACCGAGGCGGCGGGGTTTTCGGCCCGCAGCCGGGCGGCATTGGCGGCCACCCGGTCGCGCAATGCCACCGCGGTGGAGGACAGGTTTGAACCCGAGGAGTTCGCCGCATCATAGTGCGCTGCCGAAGGGCGCCCGTGGAAATAGCGCGCGCTGGTGAATTGCTGGCCGATCAGGTCCGAACCTACCACCCTTCCCTGTCGAACGATCAGGCTGCCCCCCGCTTGGTGGGGAAACAGTGTCTGGGCCAGAAGGGTGAAGCCGAGCGGATAGACAAGACCGGTCAGGATGGTCATCACCAGAAGCATGCGTATGGCGGGGCGGATGTGCTGCATGACGTTTGTCCTCACACGAGGCCCAGCGCGGCCACGGCCATGTCGATCAGCTTGATGCCGATGAAGGGCGCGATGAGACCGCCAAGGCCATAGATCACAAGATTGCGGCGGAGCACGCTTTCAGCCCCGGCCGCGCGATAGGGCACACCCTTCAGCGCCAGCGGGATCAGCGCCACGATGATGAGCGCATTGAAAATGATCGCCGACAGGATGGCGCTTTGCGGCGAAGCCAGCCCCATCACGTTCAGCGCGCCGAGCTGCGGATAGATGGTCAGGAACATGGCAGGCAGAATGGCGAAATATTTGGCCACATCGTTGGCGATGGAGAAAGTGGTCAGCGATCCGCGCGTCATAAGCATCTGCTTTCCAATCTCCACGATTTCGATCAGCTTTGTGGGATCGCTGTCCAGGTCCACCATGTTGCCGGCTTCGCGCGCCGCCATCGTGCCGGTGTTCATGGCCACGCCAACATCGGCCTGGGCGAGGGCCGGTGCGTCGTTGGTACCGTCGCCGCACATGGCCACCAGCTTGCCCCTGGCCTGCTCCTCGCGGATCAGCTTTAGCTTGTTCTCGGGCGTCGCCTGGGCGAGAAAATCGTCCACCCCCGCCTCGGCGGCGATGGCGGCGGCCGTCAGCGGGTTGTCGCCGGTGATCATTACCGTGCGGATGCCCATCTGGCGCAGCGCGGCAAAGCGTTCACGGATGCCGCCCTTGACGATGTCCTTCAGATGGATGACGCCAAGCAAGCGCCTGTCCTTTGTCACCGCCAGCGGCGTGCCGCCAGTCTTGGCGATGCGGTCGGCAATAGCGTTCAGCGCCGAGGCCTGCTGCGGGGACCTGCTCCATGCCAGCACCGCATCCACCGCACCCTTGCGGATGTTGCCGGAAGATCCGTCGATGCCCGAAAACCGCTTCTGGGCGGTGAAGGGCACGAAGGTGCCCTTCACCGCAATGTCGACGACACCGAATTTGTTTTCGGCCAGCGCCACGATCGAGCGGCCTTCCGGCGTCTCATCCGCCTTGCTTGCCAGATATGCCGCCTCGGCCAGCTCCTGCTCACTCACCCCGTCCAGCGGCAGGAAGGCGGCGGCTTGGCGGTTGCCCAGGGTGATGGTGCCGGTCTTGTCCAGCAGCAGGGTATCGACATCGCCCGCCGCCTCCACTGCGCGGCCCGACATGGCCAGAACATTGAAGCGCACCAGCCGGTCCATGCCGGCAATGCCAATGGCCGACAAAAGCGCGCCAATGGTGGTGGGAATCAGGGTGACGAACAGCGCCGCCAACGCCAGAACGGGAATGGTGCCCCCGGCATAGGCGGCAAAGGCAGGAATGGTCGCCACCGCGAAGATGAAGATGATCGTCAGGCCGGCCAGCAGGATATTCAGCGCGACCTCGTTGGGCGTCTTCTGGCGCGACGCCCCTTCCACCAGCTGGATCATGCGATCGAGAAAGGTTGAGCCCGGCGTGGCGGTGATCTTCACCACGATATGGTCAGACAGAACGCGCGTGCCGCCGGTGACAGCCGACCGGTCGCCGCCGGATTCGCGGATCACCGGCGCGGATTCGCCGGTAATGGCGCTTTCGTCCACGCTGGCGACACCTTCAATCACCTCACCGTCGGAGGGAATGACGTCACCCGCCTCTACCAGCACCCGGTCGCCGCGCTGGAGCAGTTGCGCCGGCTTCATAGAATAGATCCTGGCCTCCTGGCTGGCGAGCAGCTTCGCGATGGTGTCGCTGCGCGCGCGCCGCAACGTTTCCGCCTGGGCCTTGCCACGCCCCTCAGCGACTGCCTCGGCAAAATTGGCGAACAGAACCGTGAACCAGAGCCAGAGATTGATCTGGAACGCGAAGCCCAGGCCGGCTTTGCCCGGATGAATGTCGGGAAGAAGCAGAATGGTGGTGAGCGTGGCGGTCACTTCCACCGTGAACATCACTGGATTCTTCGCCATCACCCTGGGATCGAGCTTTTTGATCGCCTGCCAAAGGGCCGGAAAAACGATCGCGGAGCTGAACAGCTTGGTATCAGGCCTTGGATGTTTGCTCATGGAAGCCTCAGAAGAACTGCCCGGCCTGCATCGCCAGGTGCTCGGCGATGGGGCCAAGGGCTAGCGCGGGTAAGAAGGTCAGGCCGCCAATGATCAGGATCACGCCGATCAGCAGGCCCACGAACAGGCCGCCATGGGTCGGAAACGTGCCCGCCGACGCCGGCGCGATTTTCTTGTCCGCCAGCGCGCCCGCCACCGCCATCATCGGCACGATCATCAGGAAGCGGCCCATCAGCATCGCAAGGCCTGTGGTGAGGTTGTAGAATGTCGTGTTGGCGGAAAGCCCGGCAAAGGCGCTGCCATTGTTGGCGGTGGCCGAGGTGAAAGCGTAAAGCACCTCGCTGAAGCCATGGGGACCGTGGTTGAGCGGCCCGGCCAGCCCCGCACCGCTGGTAACCGCCAGCGCGGTGAAGCCCAGCATCGACAGCGGCAGGACCAGAATGGCCAGCATTGCCATCTTCACTTCCCGGGCCTCGATCTTCTTGCCCAGATATTCCGGCGTGCGGCCTACCATCAGTCCCGCCACGAACACGGCGATGACGACGAACAACAGCATGCCGTAAAGCCCCGATCCCACGCCGCCGAACACGATCTCGCCCAGTTCCATGTTGATGATGGGGATCATGCCGCCCAGGGGCGTCAGGCTGTCATGCATGGCGGTGACCGCGCCACAGGAAGCGTCCGTAGTGATGGTGGCGAAAAGCGCGGTCATGGCGACGCCGAAGCGCACTTCCTTGCCTTCCATGTTGCCGGTGGGCTGGGCAACATGCGCGGCCGCGACAGCGGCGTTGCCCTGCGCCTCTGCCCAATAGGTCGCGCCGGTGCCGGCCAGGAACAGCAGTGCCATGACGGCGAAGATCGCCCAGCCCTGGCGGGTATCCCGCACCATGCGGCCGAAGGTGTAGGTCAGCGACGCGCCGATCACCAGGATCGACCACATCTCCAGCATGTTGCTGAGGGCGGTGGGATTCTCGAACGGATGCGCCGAGTTGACGTTGAAGAAGCCGCCACCATTGGTGCCCAGCATCTTGATCGCTTCCTGCGAGGCCACCGGCCCCTGCGCAATCACCTGTTTGATGCCTTCCAGCCCCACCGCATCGGTGTAGGCGCCCAAGTTCTGCGGCACGCCCTGCCAGACCAGCGCGAGCGCCACCAGCACCGCCAGCGGCAGGAGCACATAGAGTACGGCGCGGACAAGATCGACCCAGAAATTGCCGACGGTTGCCGCCGAGCGGCGGGCCAGGCCGCGAATCAGCGCCAGTGCGAGCGCGATGCCGGTGGCGGCAGAGACGAAATTGTGCACCGTCAGCCCCGCCATCTGCACCAGGTAGGACATGGTGCTTTCGCCGGCATAGGACTGCCAGTTGGTATTGGTCACGAAGCTGACCGCAGTGTTGAAGGACAGGTCCGGTCCCACCGCGGCCAAATGCTGGGGATTGAAGGGCAGGACCGCCTGCAGCCGCTGCATCGCGTAAAGCAGCACAAAGCCGGCCAGACTGAAAACCAGCATGGCGATGGTATATTGCGTCCAGCGCTGCTCTTCGTTGCGGATGCCGCACAGGCGCCAGATCACCCGTTCGACGGGCGCCAGAAAGGCCCACTCGCCGTCAAACACCTTGGCCATATAGAGGCCCAGCGGCTTCACGCAGACCGTGACCGCCAGGCAAAAAAGCCCGATCTGAATCCAGCCGACGCCCGTCATCTCAGAACCGCTCCGGACGGATCAGGGCATAGACCAAATAGGCCAGAAGGCCGGCCGCGACGAAGGCGGCCATGATAAGATCGCCGCCCATCACAGCCCCTCGCAAATCAGGGTATAGGCGATGGCGGCGGCGAAAAATGCGAACCCCACGCCAAGGAATGCAACGTCCAACATGACTGCCTCCATCTCCGGAGGAATGTCAGCTCAGGGGCGCTATAATTTCGATGTTGGGCAAAACGGCCTGAAATATGGAACCCGTATATGTCGGCCGAGAAGATGCGGAAATACGCTTCGCGTCCGAACAGACCGGCCAACGTTGTCGCCCGCGTCCGGATTCCTGCATACGGCCCATTCAATTCAAGGCAGCAACCGGCACAGACTTAAGTTTCTCGGCGATGGTTTGAAGCGCATTGGCCGTTATCCGCCCACCCGATAGCGACGCCACTGTCCTTAGGCTCATCCCCTTGAAAAGGGGGTAGTTACTGTCCTCCAAAAGGCCAGGAATGCTCGCTTCCACGATTGCTGAGGTGACAGGATTGGACGCCAGCAACTGGATACGTGTGTCCAGGTTATAACCTGGCAAAGGCGAGGCGGGAGGAGCTGCTTGACCGGGAGGAACAGGGAAATCAAGCAGATCATCCGGAGCGGATGCGGCGCATGCAGAAGCAGACAGGCCTAACAGCACCACCGTAAAAAGCCGGACAAGCAAGGCCTACTTCTCCTCTTGTTTTGCTAAAACGCACACGAATGATTAACGGCCCCGCCAAAGACCGTGGCTCAGGTGCGCCATAGCCGAATTGTGAGATCGCGCGCAAACTACACACCACCCAGAAAATCTAACGGCGCATTGATCCTGTTGAAAAATTGGAGATTCTCCGCGTCATGTTTCGCATTCCGAGAAGATGAATTACCGAGCAATCTCAATCATCATTTCATTACGCCGTAAAAACGGTAGCGTCCAAGGCGGGTTATAGAAAGCATACGTGGGCGCGGAGATCGCAGTTAATTTATTTTCCTGGATAAAGTCCTCAAGCTTTTGCGTGTGGCGAAGCAGGTTATTCTGGCTTGCGAACCCGGAAAACCGGATCGCCGCGAACCGTTTTGCCTCGACTTTCTTCAGTTTGACGGCAGGATTTTTTGGCTTGGGCAAGGTTTCCAAGGTGTAGCAGGCAGGCATGACAAAGCGCACCTTCCAGAGATTTTCGTCGCCCTGCTGAGTTACTGGCGCCGTCATTGCAATCTTTTCGCTGGCCTGTTGGGTGACGGGAGCAGTCATCGCAACTTTTTTTGCCGAGAGATTATTGCCGAAAATATAGTCCGCAATAATTCTAAAGCCACGGCGGATGGCCACATCCCGTTCTCCTGAGACCTCCGTTTCGGCGACAATCATCTTCGCGTAGTCGCGAATCTCTATGTTCTTATCGCTGTTGAAAATTTCATATTCTGGGGTTTCAACATTAGTCACGAAC
>JBEHXB010000074.1:0-8831 GCA_048498895.1 Pseudomonadota bacterium | reverse complement strand
CGCTTTTTCAGGCCAGACGCCGCATCCGCAAGGGTGCGGCGCCTATGCCGTTTTCGCGCCCCAGATAGACGCTGGCACGCCCCTCCGGCCTTGCTATAAGGCACCCCGCGCGCGGCTTTCGCGCATTCCGGGGAACAGGCAGGGATTTGCGAATGGCCAATGTGACGGTGATCGGCGCCCAGTGGGGCGACGAGGGCAAGGGCAAGATCATCGACTGGTTGTCGAACCGCGCCGAAATGGTGGTGCGCTTCCAGGGCGGCAACAATGCCGGCCACACCATCGTGGTGGGCGACAAGACCTACAAGCTGTCGCTGCTGCCGTCGGGCGTGGTGCAGGCCAAGCGCTCGATCATCGGCAATGGCGTTGTGGTCGATCCCTGGTCGCTGCTGGCCGAGATCGAAAAGGTGGGCGCGGCAGGACTGGCCGTGACGCCCGATATCCTGGTGCTGGCCGAGAATGCGGTACTGGTGCTGCCGCTGCATCGCGAGCTCGATGCGCTGCGCGAGGAGGCCGCCAGCCAGAAGCTGGGCACCACCAAGCGCGGCATCGGGCCGGCCTATGAGGACAAGGTGGGCCGCAGGGCCATCCGCGCCATCGACCTGAAGGATCAGGCATCCCTGCCCGGCAAGATCGAGCGTCTGCTGGCGCACCACAATGTGCTGCGCAAGGGCTTCGGCGCGGCGGAAGTGGATGCAGCCGCGCTGCTGAAATCGCTGAACGAGATCGCGCCGAAGATCGCGCCCTATATCGGCTCGTCCTGGCGCGAGCTGGACGCGGCGCGCAGGGCCGGCAAGCGCGTGTTGTTCGAAGGCGCCCAGGCGGTGCTGCTGGACATCGACCACGGCACCTATCCGTTCGTGACCTCGTCCAACACGGTGGCGGGCCAGGCGGCGGCGGGCGCCGGCGTATCGCCCCGCGCCATCGGCACGGTGCTGGGCATCGTCAAGAGTTATACGACGCGGGTGGGCGAAGGCCCCTTCCCCACCGAGCTGAAGGATGCGACCGGCGAGAAGCTGGGCGAGCGCGGCCACGAGTTCGGCACGGTGACGGGGCGCAAGCGCCGCTGCGGCTGGTTCGACGCGGTGCTGGTGCGCCAGACCTGCATCACCGGCGGGGTCGACGGCATCGCGCTCACCAAGCTGGACGTGCTGGACGGCTTCGACGAGATCAAGATCTGCACCGGCTATGCGCTGGACGGGCAGCGCTTCGATTACCTGCCCGCCGACGCCAACATCCAGGCGAAGCTGGTGCCCATCTATGAGACGCTGGAGGGCTGGAAGGAAACCACCGCCGGCGCCAGGAGCTGGGCCGAGCTGCCGGCCAATGCCATCAAGTATGTGCGCCGCGTGGAGGAACTGACGGCCACGCCGGTGGCGCTGCTGTCGACCAGCCCCGACCGCGACGATACAATCATGGTGAGCGATCCTTTCGTGGATCGCTGAACCTGCGGACCACTGATGGGGAACGGCATGGGACACATCGGCTGGGGAGTTGTGGGCCTGGTGCTGGGCGCCGCGGTCACCGCCGCCGGGTTCGTGGCGTCGGGCGGCGGCAAGGGCAAGGAATCCGCCATCCAGGCGCCGGCGGCTGAAAGCGCCGCCGACAGCGAACGCGTCGCCGCCCTGTGGGGCACGCTGGCCGGCGATCCCGCCTCTCCGGTCATCGGCAATCCGAACGGCGACGTCACCATCGTGGAGTTCTTCGATTACGCCTGTGCCTATTGCAAGGCGGCCGAGCCCCGGCTGGCGGCCGCGGTGCGGGCCGATCCGAATGTGCGGCTGGTGCTGAAGGAATTTCCCATCCTGACGCCGGAATCGATGATCGCCACGCGGGTGGCGCTGGCGGCGCAGAAGCAGGGCAAGTACGCGCAATTCCACCAGGCGATGATGGCGTATCAGGGCCAGCTTGGCGAAAGTGCGATCTTCGACACGGCACAGGCGCAAGGGTTGGACATGGCGCGCCTGAAGACCGACATGCAGGCGCCCGACATCACCGCGCAGATCATCGCCAATTTCAACCTGGCCCGCGCCATCCGCGCCTTCCAGACGCCGACTTTCGTGGCGGGCAGCGCGCTGGCCGCCCATGTGCTGAGCAGCAACTCCGCCAGCATCGATTTTCCGAAGGAAATCGCCGCCGCGCGCGGGCACTAGGCGCGCCAGGTCCGGCAAACGTTCCTGCGCCCGTCTGGTTGCAGGATTAATTGCGGCAACTGAGCCGGTCGGGCATGCGTTCTCCAGGGGACTTGTTGCCAAGGAGATTTGCCATGCGCCCCGCCGCCCTTGTCATTCTGGCCTGCCTGACATTGCCTTGTCTGGCGCTGTCCGCCTGCGGTTCCTCGCGCAAGACCGTCGTCGTCACGCCTCCCGCGGGTTCGACCACGGTTGTGGACGAGAATGGCCGCGCGCATGTGATACCGCCCGACGGCCGGTAAGGTTCAGACCTTGTGACCCAGCGGGCCGTGGCCTTGTCCCAGCCCGGGTGCGGCGGCGATGGCCCGCTGCACATAACGGTGGGCGCGGCCCACCGCTTCCACCAGCGACAGATTTTCCGCCAGCCCGCAGGCGATCGCCGTCGCCAATGTGCATCCGGTGCCATGGGTATGGCGGGTGTCCTGGCGCGGCGCCGACAGCCGCAGCAGCGCGCCGGTCTGCGCGTTGCCCAGAACATCCTCCACCACCGGGCCTTCCGCGTGACCACCCTTGAACAGGATGTCGCGGCAGCCCATGCGGGCGAAAGCAGCCAGCGCGGCCTTGAGGCCATCTTCAGCCGACGGATCGACGCCGGTCAGCGCCTGCGCTTCCGGCAGGTTGGGTGTTATCAGGCGCGCGAGCGGCAGGAGCTTTTCTTTCAGGGCGGCGATCGCATCCTCGTCGATCAGGCGCGCGCCGCCCTTGGCCACCATCACCGGATCGACCACCAGGGGAATGTGCGGCGCGTGCACGGCCAGCGTGTCGGCCACCATGCGCACCATGGCGGCCGAGCCCAGCATGCCGGTCTTGATCGCGTCGGCGCCGATGTCGGACAGGCAGGCGATGATCTGCTCGCGCACCACATCGGGCGGCACGACATGCGCGCCGGTCACGCCCAGGGTGTTCTGCACAGTGACCGCGGTGATTGCAGTCTGGGCATAGACGCCGAAGGCGAAGGCGGTCTTCAGGTCGGCCTGGATGCCGGCCCCGGCGGAGCAATCCGATCCTGCGATGATGAGCAGCCTTGGAATCGAAGGACCGGGCGGCGTCACGTCAGGCCGCCACCTCTTCGATGGCGCTGGCGATCTGGCGCACCACGGCGCGCACCACCTGTTCGTCCTCGCCTTCGGCCATCACGCGGATCAACGGCTCGGTGCCGGACTTGCGCACCAGCACCCGGCCGGAGGCGCCCAGCCTGGCATTGGCTTCGACGATGGTGGATTTCACCTTGGCGTCATCCAGCGGCGAGCCCTTTTTGAAGCGGACATTTTCCAGCACCTGGGGCAGCGGCTCGAACAGGTGCGCGGCCTCGGAGGCGGGCTTGCCTTCCTGGGCGATCACCGCCAGCACCTGCAGCGCGGCGATCAGGCCGTCGCCGGTGGTGGAAAAATCCGACAGGATGATGTGGCCGGACTGTTCGCCGCCGACATTGAAACCGCCGTTGGCCATTTCCTCCAGCACATAGCGGTCGCCGACGGCCGAGCGCGCCAGCTTCAGCTTCATGCCTGCCAGGAACCGGTCCAGCCCGGCGTTGGACATGACGGTGCCGACGATGCCGCCGCCCTTGAGTTTTCCGTTCTTCGACCAGCTGCCGGCGATCAGCGCCAGGATCTGGTCGCCGTCGATGAAATCGCCCTTCTCGTCGGCCATCACGACGCGATCGGCGTCGCCATCGAGCGCGATGCCGAAATCGGCGCGCATCTCGCGCACCTTGGCGCACATGGCTTCCGGGGCGGTGGAGCCGCAATCCTGGTTGATGTTGGTGCCGTCCGGCGTCACGCCGATGGGCACGATGTCGGCGCCCAGCTCCCACAGCACGGCCGGGGCCACGCGGTAGGCGGCGCCATGGGCGCAGTCGATCACGATGCGAAGCCCTTCCAGGCGCAGGTTGCGCGGAAAGGTGCGCTTGGCGAACTCGATATAGCGGGCCTGGCTGTCGTCGACGCGCTTGGCGCGGCCCAGGCCCGTGCCCATGGCCAGGCCCTGGTTCATGCCGTTGGCCATCAGCGTCTCGATTTCCAGCTCGACCGCGTCGGACAGCTTCTGGCCGTCGGGGCCGAAGAACTTGATGCCGTTGTCGCCAAAGGGATTGTGCGAGGCGGTGATCATCACCCCCAGGTCGGCGCGCAGCGATCGCGTCAGCATGGCCACGGCGGGGGTGGGCAGCGGGCCGAACTGGAAGACGTCCATGCCCACGGCGGTGAAGCCCGACACCAGGGCGCTTTCGATCATGTAGCCCGACAGGCGCGTGTCCTTGCCGATCACCACCCGGTGGCGATAGGCGCCGCGGGTGAAGATGCGGCCCGCCGCCATGCCGGCCTTGAGCGCGATCTCGGGCGTCAAGGTGGCGTTGATGCGGCCGCGGATGCCGTCGGTGCCGAAGAATTTGCGATTCATGAAAAGTCGTCCTGACGGATATGGCGTTTTACCACCCTTTGATAACAAAACCCGCCGTTTGGTCCCAATACCCTTAACTGGGTGGCGATCAAATCCAGGTTGCAGGTTGTTACGAATGGCGGGCGGCGTCTTTCCCTATGGCTTTCAATATCTTGAGCCCGGTCCTGAGCGCGGCGGGATCATGGGTACGGATGAAGTCGGCGCCGGCAGCCTCGGCGAACAGCTCCGCGGCCAGGCTTGCGGGGGCAATGTGCGCGATGGGCTGGCCGGTGAGCTTTCTCAGGAAGCCCTTGCGGGAGACCGAAACCAGCACGGGAAGGCCAAACCGGGCCTTCAACTCGGGCAGGCGGCGAAGGACGATCAGGGAATTTTCCGGATCGGAGCCGACGAACTGGCCCATGCCGGGGTCCAGGATGATGCGCTCCGCGGCGATGCCGGCTTTGGCAAGCACCTCGAGCCGGGCGTCGAAGAAGGACAGCACGCGGTCCCAGATCTGCGATGGCGGCACATCCATGCGCACGGCGACGCCGCTTTGCTGGACGGCGTGCATCACGATCAGGCCGCAGGACGAGGCCGCCAGTTCGGGATAGAGGGCCGCATCGGGAAAGCCGTGAATGTCGTTCAGGTAATCGATGCCCTGCCCCAGGGCCCAGCGCTGCACCTGCGGATTGAAGGTGTCGATGGAAAGCCCGATGCCGCGCGCCCTGAAGGCCGGGAGCACGGCGGCAAGGCGCGTGATCTCGATTTCGGGAGGGACGGGCCTGGCATTGGGTTGGGATGATGCCGCGCCGATGTCCAGTATGTCAGCGCCGCCGGCGATCAGCTTTTCGCCCTGTGCCCGCGCCGCATCGGGCGACAGGAATTTGCCGCCGTCCGAGAAGCTGTCTTCGGTGATGTTGAGGATGCCGAGGAGCCGTACCGTCATACCCAGATGACCAGGATGACCACCGACAGGGCCAGCGTCGTCATGCCGGCCAGGAAGGTCAGGTCGGCGATGCGGGCCGGCAGCGGGTTGGGGCTTTCGTCGCGAAGCGCCAGATAGGCCGTCAGCGCCGAGACAAACAGCAGGATCGCCGCCAGCCACGCCACTTCATCCGCCACGGACAGATGGTTGGAGCCTGACAGCTTCAGCCCGCCGATCACCACGAAGCAGATGCCCAGCAGGTTTGTGGAGGCGTTCAGGATATGGGGCGGACGGTGCTGCATGGTGTTTCCAGGCATATGGCGGCCTGTCGTCGACGACGGCGTACAACGTCCTTGCCCCAATCAGAAACTGGATGGCCCGGACAAGCCGGGCCATGACAGTTTCAGCGAGGTTGGGGTTCGGGCGAGATGATCGGGCCTGGGCCGGTGGGCCGCGCCTTGCCGGCGACCGGCACCGAAGTGCCGGCATCGCGCGGCGGGGTGACCGGGTCCTCATAGGGCGTGCGCACCGGCGGGATGCCTTTCAGCAGCGCCACGATCTCGTCACCCGTGAGGGTCTCGTATTCCAGAAGCCCGCGCGCCAGCACGTTAAGGTCGTCGGCATGGTCCGTGAGGATCTGCTTGGCGCGGTTGTAAGCCTCGTCGATGATGCGGTGGATTTCGGTGTCGATGGTCTGCGCCGTGGCCTCGCTGATGTTCTGGGTGCGCGAGACGGAGTGGCCCAGGAAGACCTCTTCCTGGTTCTCGGCATAGGCGATCGGGCCCAGCTTGTCGGACATGCCGAAGCGGGTGACCATGGCGCGGGCCATGCGGGTCGCCTGCTCGATGTCCGACTGCGCGCCGGTGGTCACTTTCTCGTGGCCGAACACCAGTTCCTCGGCCAGGCGGCCGCCGAAGGCGACGGCCAGGTCCGCCAGCATCTTCTGGCGGGTCAGCGACAACTGGTCCCGTTCGGGCAGGCGCATCACCATGCCCAGCGCGCGGCCGCGCGGGATGATGGTGGCCTTGTGGATCGGGTCGGAGCCGACGACATGCAGCGCCACGAGGGCGTGGCCGCCCTCGTGATAGGCGGTGAGCTTCTTTTCCTCGTCGCTCATGGCCATGGAGCGCCGCTCGGCGCCCATCATCACCTTGTCCTTGGCGTCTTCCAGTTCGGCCATGGTGACGACGCGCTTGCCGCGCCGCGCCGCCAGCAGCGCGCCTTCATTGACCAGGTTGGCCAGATCGGCGCCGCTGAAACCGGGTGTGCCGCGGGCGATCACGCGCGGATCGACATCGGGCGCCAGCGGCACCTTGCGCAGATGCACGCGCAGGATCTTTTCGCGGCCCGCCAGGTCGGGATTGGGCACCACCACATGGCGGTCGAAGCGGCCGGGGCGCAGCAAGGCGGGGTCCAGCACGTCGGGACGGTTGGTGGCGGCGATCAGGATCACCGACTCATTGGCCTCGAAGCCGTCCATCTCGACCAGCAGCTGGTTGAGGGTCTGCTCGCGCTCGTCATTGCCGCCGCCCAGGCCGGCGCCGCGATGGCGGCCCACCGCGTCGATTTCATCGATGAAGACGATGCAGGGGCTGTTCTTCTTGGCCTGTTCGAACATGTCGCGCACGCGGCTTGCGCCCACGCCCACGAACATCTCGACAAAGTCGGAGCCGGAGATGGTGAAGAAGGGCACGTTCGCCTCGCCCGCGATGGCGCGCGCCAGCAGCGTCTTGCCGGTGCCCGGCGGGCCGACCAGCAGCACGCCCTTGGGGATGCGCCCGCCCAGGCGCTGGAATTTCTGCGGGTCGCGCAGGAAGTCGACGATCTCCTTCAGGTCGTCCTTGGCCTCGTCGACGCCGGCGACATCCTCGAAGGTCACGCGGCCCTGCCGTTCGGTCAGCATCTTGGCGCGCGACTTGCCGAAGCCCATCGCCTTGCCGCCGCCCGACTGCATCTGTCGCAGGAAGAACACCCACACGCCGATGATCAGCAGCATGGGGAACCAGTTGATGAAGATCGCCAGCAGCGAGGGCATGCCGTCATCGGCCGGGCTGACCGTGGTGTCGACATTGTGCGCCTTCAGCATCGGCCACAGCGTGCTGTCATTGGTGGGCACGGTGGTGACGAAAGGCTGGCCGGTGCTGAATTCGCCCTTGGCCTGCTCGCCCTGGAAGACGACTTTCTTGACCTGGTTGGCCTGCACCTGCTCGGTGAATTTGGAATAGGAGATGGCCGAGGCCGTGGTGTGGGTGCCCGTTCCCTGGAACAGGTTGAACAGCAGCACCAGCATGACCGCGATCACGATCCACAGCGCAAGATTTCTTAGGTTGTTCAAAGGCCGTCCTTTCACGCGGGGCGCTCGCCCCTTTACCCATTGCCAGAGGGTCCCCTCACCATGGGGGCGCCATCCGCCACATGCCCCTATAGATAAGAGGCTTCTAGCGGATTGCCAGCCAGTAAAACGTTAAGAGTTTTGGGCGATTACCGCAACAGATGCCGCATGCGGCCTCTAAGCGCCGGTTCGCGAACCGCTTTTGGAAGCGGAACTTCGCCGTGCCCCTTCGCGGCGCACCAGAAGCAGGCCGGCCTCGCCGCGCTTGGCCGGGCCGATCTGGCAGCCCATCAGGGTGGCGCCGCCGCCCAGCCTGCCCGCCGCGATCTTGTCGAACAGCCGCTCCAGCGCCTCGAAACGGGGCTTGTAGGAGGCACCCGAGACCTGCATCAGCACGGCGGCCAGTGCCCTGAGCCCCACTTCGCGCGGGGCCGCGGCCAGCGCGACGGCATCCAGCAGGAGCGCCCCTTCAACGTCCGCCGCCCTGACCACTCGCGCCAGCACCGCCTGGGTCACCTCCTCCAGCGCCGCGCGCGCCCGCCCCAGATGGGCGGCGGCGGCGGCGATCCTGGCCGGGGCGAGCCCGGCTTTTGCCAGCGCGGCAGCCGCGGACCGGATGCGTACCCGGTCGAAGGCCGGATCCTCGTTCATGGGGTCTTCCAGCCATTCCTGGCCGATTTCGAGCAGGTGCGCGCGCAGTCCGGCGCGGGTCAGGCCGAGCAGCGGACGCACCAGCGAAAGGCCGGCAAAGCCCGGCACCGGCCAGGGCGCGCGCGGCCCCATGGCCGAGAGTCCGTCCACGCCGCTTCCTCGCGCAAGGCGCAGAAGGAAGGTTTCGGCCTGGTCGTCCAGGGTGTGGCCGACGCAAAGCTGCCCCAGCCCATGGGCCGTCATCCAGCCGCCCATCAGTCGGTAGCGGGCCTGGCGCGCCGCGGCCTCGATGCCGGCGGCGGGCTTGCCGCCTTTCCAGGCAAGTATGTGGGCCTTGAGTCCCAGAGCCCGCGCCCAG
>JBEHXB010000073.1:0-8846 GCA_048498895.1 Pseudomonadota bacterium | reverse complement strand
TTCTCAGCCGCCCCGCTCTCCCTGTTCGATCAGTTGGACCGAAACGGTGACGGCAAGCTGACCAAGGAGGAAATGGGTCCGACTCCGGGGGTACAGCCTGGCGAACAGCGCAGCGCCGAACCGGCTGACGACAGCCGGCCACGCCCGGAAGGACGCCGGCGCGGCCCGCGCGAGGATGCTTCGCCCGACGGCCAGCCCGCTGCCCCACAGCCGGCCGTTCCGAATTAACCCGGAGTGCTTGACAGGTGAGGGCCCCACCCGTACATGGGCCGCCTTCGCGCGCTTCCCGGAAGGGATAACCGCACGGGGGCGTAGCTCAGTTGGTTAGAGTGTCGGCCTGTCACGCCGAAGGTCGCGGGTTCGAGCCCCGTCGCTCCCGCCATTTCCCGTTCCGGAAATGGCATCGTTGGTGTTCCGCCGGATCGCGCGCGCCGTGGTGTTTTCGTGCCTCAGTTAAGAATATCTCTCAACTGGAAAGGCGAAACCGCGATCTTTTCTGCACACGTCCGGTTGCACGAATTTTCCTGTTTTTTCAGCGCGAATCTTCCTTTACACCCGCGTTGCGCGCGGGGTGTGCCTGCTTATACTGCGCCCGCGAAATAACACAGCGGTCTGTCCAGAAGGGGGCGCCATCGGCGTCGGGCGGGCTTTGGGGTTTTGGTCATGGAAAAGCTGCTGCTGGAATATCTTCCGATCCTGATCTTCATCGGGCTTGCGGGGGTGCTGGGTGCGGTGCTGGTCGCGGTTCCACTGCTCATCGCGCCGTCCAAACCGGATCCGGAAAAGCTCTCTGCCTATGAGTGCGGCTTTCCCGCCTTTGGCGACGCGCGCATGAAGTTCGACGTCCGGTTCTATCTGGTGTCGTTGCTCTTCATTATCTTCGATCTTGAGGTGGCGTTCCTGTTCCCGTGGGCCATCACGCTCGGCGACACCGGCGTCTTCGCCTTCTGGTCGATGATGGTATTTCTGGGCGTGCTGACGGTCGGCTTCATATATGAATGGAAGAAGGGGGCGCTGGAATGGGAGTGACCCCCGTGAACAATGCGGCATACGGCGCCGGGGCACGCGCCGGGGTGGACGGCGCCAGCCATGGCGTCACCGACAACGACCCCTATTTCAAGGCGCTGCAGGCCGAAATGGCCGACAAGGGATTTCTTGTCACCAGCGCGGAGTCGCTGGTCAACTGGGCGCGCACGGGCTCGCTGATGTGGATGACCTTCGGCCTGGCCTGCTGCGCGGTCGAGATGATGCAGGCCTCGATGCCGCGCTACGACCTGGAGCGTTTCGGCATTGCCCCGCGCGCCAGCCCGCGTCAGTCCGACGTGATGATTGTCGCCGGCACCCTGACCAACAAGATGGCGCCCGCGCTGCGCAAGGTCTACGACCAGATGCCCGAGCCGCGCTACGTCATCTCCATGGGCAGCTGCGCCAATGGCGGCGGCTATTACCATTACAGCTATTCGGTGGTGCGTGGTTGCGACCGCATCGTGCCGGTGGACGTCTATGTTCCCGGCTGCCCGCCCACGGCCGAGGCGTTGGTCTATGGCATCCTGCTTCTCCAGCGGAAGATCCGCCGCACCGGAACCATCGAGCGCTGAATGACAGACCTGAACGCCATCGCGAAAAGCCTGAACGAGGCGCTGGGCGGCAAGATCGCCGGCACTGCCTTGGCGCGCGGCGAACTGACCGTGGATGTGCAGGCCGCTGACATCCTCGAGGTGATGACCTGGCTGCAGGGCCCGGGTGATTTCAAGATACTGGTCGATGTCTGCGGCAACGACTGGCCCCAGCGCGAAAAGCGATTCGACGTCGTCTATCACCTGCTGTCGCTGACAGGGAATGCGCGCATTCGAGTGAAGACCCAGGTGGGGGAGGGTGAGGTGATTGCCTCCATCACCGCCGTCTATCCTGCCGCCGGCTGGTTCGAGCGCGAAGCCTTCGACATGTACGGCATCGCCTTCGGCAATCATCCGGACCTGCGCCGCATCCTGACCGATTACGGCTTTTCCGGATTTCCGCTGCGCAAGGACTTTCCGCTCACCGGCTATGTCGAGCTGCGCTATGACGACGAGCTGAAGCGCGTGGTCTACCAGCCAGTGCATCTGGTCCAGGAATTCCGTGACTTCGACTTCATGAGTCCGTGGGAAGGGGCGCCGCATATCCTGCCCGGCGACGAGAAGGCCGCCATGGCGCCGGGGAGCACCTCGGGCGATCCGGGGAAGAAGCCATGACCCAGCAAGTCACGCTCGAAACGATCCCTGCTGAAACCAGCAACGGTCCGGCCGAGGAGCCGAACCTGACGATTAATTTCGGACCCCAGCATCCGGCCGCGCACGGCGTGCTGCGCTTGATCCTGGACCTCGACGGCGAGATCGTCACCCGTGTCGATCCCCATATCGGGCTTCTGCATCGGGGCACCGAAAAGTTGATCGAGCACAAGACCTACCTGCAGGCGATCCCGTATTTCGACCGGCTCGATTACGTCGCGCCGATGAATCAGGAGCATGCCTTTGCCCTGGCGATCGAAAAACTGCTGGGCCTGGAAGTGCCCAAACGCGGCCAGTACATCCGCGTGCTTTATTGCGAGATCGGCCGCCTGCTGAACCACCTGCTGAACGTGACAACCCAGGCGATGGACGTCGGCGCGCTCACCCCTCCGCTATGGGGCTTCGAGGAGCGCGAGAAGCTGATGGTCTTCTACGAGCGCATTTCGGGCAGCCGCATGCACGCGGCGTTCTTCCGCGCCGGCGGCGTCCATCAGGACATGCCGCCCGGCCTGGCCGAGGACATCCTGAAATTCTGCGATCATTTCCCCAAGGTGCTGGACGACATCGAGTGCCTGCTGACCGACAACCGCATCTTCAAGCAGCGCAACGTCGATATCGGGGTGATCAACCGCGAGCAGGCCGAGATGTGGGGCATGTCGGGCGTGATGCTGCGCTCGACCGGGGTGAAGTGGGACCTGCGCCGGGCCCAGCCTTATGAGTGCTACAACGAACTCGACTTCCAGATCCCCATCGGCAAGAACGGCGACTGCTACGACCGCTACATAATGCGCATGGAAGAGATGCGCGAATCCGCCAAGATCATGCGCCAGTGCATCGAGAAGATGCCGGCGGGTCCCGTGGTCTCGACCGACAACAAGATCGTGCCGCCCCGCCGCGGCGAGATGAAAACCTCGATGGAAGCGCTGATCCATCACTTCAAGCTCTATACCGAAGGCTATCGCGTGCCGGCCGGCGAGGTTTACGCCGCGGTGGAAGCGCCCAAGGGCGAGTTCGGCGTATATCTGGTGGCCGACGGCTCCAACAAGCCGTATCGCTGCAAGATTCGCGCGCCGTCCTATGCCCACCTGCAGGCGATGGATTACATGTCTCGGGGGCACATGCTCGCCGACGTGTCGGCCATCCTGGGTTCGCTCGACATTGTGTTCGGGGAGGTGGACCGGTGACAGCGCAGGCCAATCCCAATATCGGCATCGCCCAGAAGCAGCTGGATGCCTATAACGCCCAGGACCTGGATGCCTATGTGGCTTTCTTCGCGGAAGACTGCGTGGTGTCGGGCCTGAACGGCACCCCCAGCGAAACCAGCCGCGAAGCCGTAAAGGCGCGCTATGCCAAGGCGTTCGCCCAGTTTCCCCAGAACAGGGCTGTGCTGAAGAATCGCATCGCCGTGGGTAACACGGTGGTGGATCACGAACGGGTGATCCGCGCTCCCGGCGGCGAGGAGTTCGAGATCATCGCCATCTACACCTTCCGCGACGGGCTGATCGCCCGCGTCGATTTCGCAAAGTAAGCCCATGTCGCTGCGCCGTCTCGCCCCGCCCGAAATCCAGCCTGCCAGCTTCGCCTTCAGCCCGGCGAATGCGGAATGGGCCAGGACGACCATCGCCAAATATCCGGCGGGCCGCCAGGCCAGTGCGGTGATCTCGCTTTTGTGGCGCGGCCAGGAACAGGAAGGATGGGTCAGCCATCCCATGATCGAGTCTGTCGCGAAGATGCTCGACATGCCCTACATCCGGGTGCTGGAGGTGGCGACTTTCTACACCATGTTCAACCTGGAGCCGGTGGGCCGGTATCTGGTGCAGGTCTGCACCACCACGCCCTGCTGGCTGCGCGGCTCCGACGCGGTGGTGGCGGCATGCAAGAAGCACATCCATCCCCATCCCGGCACCGTTTCGGAAGACGGCAAATTCAGCTGGATGGAAGTTGAGTGCCTGGGCGCCTGCGTGAACGCGCCCATGCTGCAGATCGGCAGCGATTTCTATGAGGATTTGGACGGTCCCGTCACCGAAAAGCTGATCACCGACCTGCGCGCCGGCAATGAAATCAAGCCCGGCCCGCAGAACAGCCGCGTCTCATCCGAACCGGAGGGTGGGGCCACCACGCTGAGGGACCCCGGGCTCTATGACGGCTCGGTGATCGGAAAATACACTGCCTATGCGCCCGCCGCCGGCGGCACGACGGACGAGGAGGGCAAGAAGCCCACCCAGGCCGCGTCCGACCGCGAGGCACCCACCCAGAAACCGCCGGGAGCAGCCACCTGATGCTTGCCGACAAGGATCGCATCTTCACCAACCTTTACGGCTTCGAGAGCCCCGGTCTTGAGGCGGCGAAAAAGCGCGGCCAGTGGGACAACACCAAGGCGATCCTGGCCATGGGGCCCGAGGCCATCGTCGATGTGATGAAGAAAAGCGGCCTGCGCGGCCGTGGTGGCGCGGGTTTCCCCACCGGCCTGAAGTGGTCCTTCATGCCCAAGGAAGTGAAGGAGCGGCCGCACTATCTGGTCGTCAATGCCGACGAATCCGAGCCCGGCACCTGCAAGGACCGGGACATCATGCGCAACGACCCGCACACGCTGGTCGAAGGCTGCCTGGTCGCCAGCTTCGCGATGCGGGCGAATGCCTGCTACATCTATGTGCGCGGCGAGTTCATCCGCGAGCGTGAGGCGCTGCAGCGCGCGGTCGACGAAGCCTATACAGCCAGGCTGATCGGCAAGAACAACATCCATGGCTGGGATTTCGATCTCTATGTTCACCATGGCGCGGGCGCCTATATCTGCGGCGAGGAAACCGCGCTGCTGGAATCGCTGGAAGGCAAGAAGGGCCAGCCGCGCCTGAAGCCTCCGTTCCCCGCCAATGTCGGCCTTTATGGCTGCCCCACCACCGTCAACAACGTCGAATCCATCGCGGTCGCCCCGACCATCCTGCGCCGCGGCGCCGACTGGTTCGCGGGAATCGGCCGGCCCAACAACACCGGCACCAAGGTGTTCTGCATTTCCGGTCATGTGAACAAGCCCTGCAACGTCGAAGAGGAAATGGGCATTCCGCTGCGCGAGCTGATCGACCGGCACTGTGGCGGCGTGCGCGGCGGCTGGGACAATCTGCTGGCGGTGATCCCGGGCGGCGCCAGTGTGCCGCTGCTGCCCAAGTCGATCTGCGACGACGTGTTGATGGATTTCGACAGCCTGAAGGCCGTGCAGTCGGGTCTCGGCACCGCTGCCGTGATCGTGATGGACAAGTCCACCGACGTGATCAAGGCGATCCAGCGGCTGTCCTATTTCTACAAGCATGAAAGTTGTGGTCAGTGCACGCCGTGCCGCGAAGGCACCGGCTGGATGTGGCGGGTGATGACCCGCATGGTCAAGGGTGACGCAAAGGTCGGCGAGATCGACCTCTTGCAGGAAGTCACCAAGCAGATCGAAGGGCACACCATCTGCGCCCTGGGCGATGCCGCGGCGTGGCCCATCCAGGGCCTGATCCGGCACTTCCGGCCAGAAATCGAAAAGCGTATCGCCGCATACGGCGCGAAGATCGCGGCGGAGTAACGACATGGCAACGCGCAAGCTGATCATCGACGGCAAGGAAATCGAGGCGGAAGAGACCATCACGCTGCTGCAGGCGTGCGAGCAAGCCGGCGCGGAGATTCCGCGCTTCTGTTTCCATGAGCGCCTGTCGGTCGCCGGCAATTGCCGCATGTGCCTGGTCGAATGGGTTGGCGCGCCCAAGCCGCAGGCATCCTGCGCCCTGCAGGTGAAGGACATCTTTCCCAACAAGGACGGCACGCCGGCCAGGATCAACACCACCAGCCCCTATGCCCGCAAGGCGCGCGAGGGCGTGATGGAGTTCCTGCTGATCAATCATCCGCTGGACTGCCCGATCTGCGACCAGGGCGGTGAGTGCGATCTGCAGGACCAGGCCATGGGCTATGGCCGCGCCGCCTTCCACCGCTTCAACGAGAACAAGCGCGCCGTCGAAGACAAGTATATGGGTCCGCTGATCAAGACGATCATGACCCGTTGCATCGCCTGCACCCGCTGCGTGCGCTTCGCCACCGAGGTCGCGGGCGTGCCTGACCTTGGCGCCACTGGCCGCGGCGAGGATGTCGAGATCACGACCTACCTGGAAAAGGCGTTCGCCAGCGAACTATCGGGCAATGTGGTCGACCTGTGCCCGGTGGGGGCGCTGACCAGCAAGCCCTATGCCTTCAATGCCCGCCCCTGGGAGCTGAGAAAGACCGAGAGCGTCGATGTGATGGACGCACAGGGCTGCAACATCCGCGTGGATGCGCGCGGGTCCCAGGTGATGCGCGTGCTGCCGCGCCTGAATGAGGAAGTGAACGAGGAGTGGATCGGCGATAAGACGCGCCATGCCTGCGACGGGCTTTCACGCCAGCGTCTGGACCGACCCTATGTGCGTGTGAACGGAAAGTTGAAGCCGGCCAGCTGGGCCGAGGCCTTCGCGACAATCGCGGCGCGGGCCAAGCAGACCGTGCCCGACCGCATGGCCGCCATCGTCGGCGACTTGGCCGCTGCGGAGGAGATCAAGGCGCTCAAGGATCTTATGGCGGCGCTGAAGGTGAAGAACCTGGACTGCCGCCAGGATGGCGCGAAGATCGGCCTGACCGGCGATGGCCGGAAGGCGCCGCGACAGGCATACCTGTTCAACTCCACCATTGCCGGCGTTGATGCCGCGGACGCTATCCTGCTGGTTGGCGCAAATCCCCGCTGGGATGCGCCGGTCCTGAACGCCCGCATCCGCAAAGCCTGGCTGGCCGGCGGCGTGAAGGTGGCCAATATCGGCCCGGCGGTTGACCTGACATATCCCGTGGAACAGCTCGGCACCGGCATGGCGGTTCTGGCGAATATCGCCGATGGCAGCCACGACTTCGCCAAGGTGCTGACAGAGGCCAGGCGCCCGATGATGGTGCTGGGCGCGGGCGCGATTTCCCGCAAGGACGGCGCTGCGGTACTGAACCTGGCCGCGAAGATTGCGGCCGATACCGGGATGATCGGTCCCGCAGGCACGCATGCGGAAGGCGGCTGGAACGGTTTCAATATCCTGCATACCGCCGCTTCCCGCGTGGCCGCACTGGACCTGGACTTCCTGCCGCTGAATGGCGGACGTGACGTGGCGGCGATCGTGGACGGTGCGCAGAAGGGTGAAATCGATTTCATCTATCTGTTGGGCGCGGATGAATTCGACGTGGCCCATCTGGGCCGCGCCTTCGTCGTCTATCAGGGCAGCCACGGTGACGCCGGCGCCCATAACGCCGATGTGATCCTGCCCGGTGCCGCCTATACCGAAAAGGATGGCCTCTACACCAATTTCGAGGGCCGGGTGCAGCGTGGCCGGCGCGCCGTTTTTCCGCCCGGCGAAGCCAAGGAAGACTGGGCGATCCTGCGCGCGCTGTCGGAGGTGCTGGGTGCAAAGCTGCCTTATGATGACCGCGCCCAGCTGTTGATGGCGCTGGAGAAGGACGTGACCCATTTTGCGGCGCTCAATGGCGCGCCGGTGCACGCCGACACGTCTTCGGCCACCTGGGCCGGAATCGGCCTCGCCGGGCCGCTGGACAATGCGCCCGTGGTTCATTCGATGACGGACTTCTATCTCACCAACCCGATCGCCCGGGCCAGTGAGACCATGGCCCGGTGCAGCCGTGAATTTGTGACGGGCGCCGGCAAGATGGCGGCGGAATAGCAGATGGCCTTGATCCCGTTCTTCCAGACGATCTTGGGGTTGCCCCATGGCTGGGCCTGGTTCCTCAGCCAGTTCATCATGATCCTGATCTTCGATGTCGTCCTGCTGGTGATGATCGCCTATCTGTTGCTGGCCGACCGCAAGATCTGGGCGGCTGTGCAGATGCGGCGTGGCCCCAATGTGGTGGGCGCCTTCGGCCTGCTTCAGACATTCGCCGACCTGTTCAAGTTCCTCTTCAAGGAGATCGTGATCCCCGCGGGCTCCAACAAGGTGATCTTCATGATCGCCCCGTTGGTCACCGTCACGTTGGCCTTTGCCGGCTGGGCGGTAGTGCCGCTGGACCAGGGCTGGGTGGTGGCCGACATCAATGTCGGGATTCTTTATCTGTTCGCCATGTCGTCGCTGGGCGTCTACGGCATCATCATGGCCGGCTGGGCGTCCAACTCCAAATATCCGTTCTTGTCGGCGCTGCGCGCGGCGGCACAAATGGTGTCGTATGAAGTCTCCATAGGTTTCGTCATCATCACCGTGCTGCTGTTTGCCGGCTCGCTGAACCTGTCGGATATCGTGCGCGCCCAGTCGAGCAAGGGAATTTTCACCTTCCTGCACTGGAACGTATTTTCCATCCTCTTTCCCATGCTGCCGATCTTCTTCGTCTCGGCGCTGGCAGAGACCAACCGCCCGCCCTTCGACCTGGTGGAGGCCGAGAGCGAACTGGTGGCCGGGTTCTTCGTGGAATATTCCTCGACCCCGTTCCTGCTCTTCTTCCTGGGCGAATACCTGTCCATCGTGCTGATGTGCGCGATGTGCTCGATCCTTTTCCTGGGGGGCTGGCTGCCGCCGCTGAATATCGCCCCCTTTACCGCCA
>JBEHXB010000072.1:0-8987 GCA_048498895.1 Pseudomonadota bacterium | reverse complement strand
ACCAGGTTCGCGCGATGACAGCCGGCGCATGCGCGCGTATATCCTGCCTGCCCCGCCGCGACCTGGGCCTGGGTAACCACGGCCGCGCCGCCCTGCGCAAAGGCGAATGGCGCCAGCGCATAGGCGCCTCCCAACGCCAGAAACGCCAGGGCACACCCGCCAAGAAACCGATTGCGTGCGAACATGCTAATTCCCTTCACCTGCCGGCTCCAGCCAGCCCTGCAGATTGCCGTCGGGCGCCTTTTCGCTATCGACGCGCACATAAACCGACTGCCTGTTCAGGGCGGCGATCTGCGCCGCGGTCAGCTTGACACTGCCAGAAACAGTGCCTTCCTGGCCCTGACTCACAGTGAGCTTACCGACAGAATCTCCAGGCACGCCCTTAGCGAGACCCATACGGAGTTGTGCAGCGGTGGCCGGTGATGTCAGGTTGGAGAACTTGCCGGTTACCGTCAGTACATCGCCATTCAGCGTGGCTTTGACATCGCCGATCGCGCCGATGACTATTTCGCGCGTGGTGGCATCGAATGGGGTTGGGTCCAGTTCGGCCACATAGGACTGGGCGAAAGCCGCGCCCGGAAAGGCGAGCAGTAACCCCGCCAGAATAATGCTGTGGCGTGACATGCGCCTGTTTCCCCCGCTCTTAAGGCCCCTCGATCCGCGCTCAGTCCAGCGGCGGCAGCTTGATACCCAATACATCACGCAGATAGTTGATATTGTGGGACAGATAATCGTCCACCTTCAGTTTGTCATTGCCGCCAATGGCGTCATAACCGTCATCACCCTTGCGCGGACCATCAACATCGAAGATGGCCCACCCCTTGAAGTGCCGGTCGCGCAGCACTTTGAACACGCCCACAAAATCGACTCCGCCTCCGCCCAAATTGTGATAGACGCTGGCAACGCGATGCTGTTCCGGAGTCGGGGTGGATTTGTTGCCGCGATACTTGGCGTAAGTGTCTTTGAGGTGGATCTCGGACAGGCGCGGGAAATAGTCGCTGATGATCTGCACCGCGTCACCACCGCCCAAGGTCAAGTGGCCCGTGTCGGCGCATAGCCATACATATTTCGGATCCGTCAACTCCATGACCCGGCGCATCTCGTGTTCGCGCTCCAATGGCCCCCAAATATGAGGATGGGGCGATAGCCGAATGCCCATCGCGATCGTCTTCTCACCCAAGCGGTTCAGGGTGTCGGCCAGCCGCTTCAATTGATCGTCGCTGGGGCCCCCTTCCGGACGCCGGCCCATGTTGACCTTGAAATGATCGCACTCCAGCGGTTGCAGAAATTCGCGGCAGAAGACGACATGGTCCTCGATCGTCTTGGGAATCTGATCGGGATCGATGAAATTGGTGGATTGTCCCTTCTCGCCGTTTGAAGCATCAATGAAAGTAATACCGGCTTCGTCGAACAGTTTTTTCAGCGCCAGCGGCCTCTTGCGATAGGCCTCGATACCACGGGCGTAGAATTCGATACCCTGCAGGCCGCGCGCCGCAACGGCCTTGATCGCCTTTTCCGTGCTGTAAGGCTGCGCCGTTCCCGCACCCGCATCGTTCCAGATGGAACTGGTGGTACCAAACAAGATATCCGGATTCACGGGATCCAGCGGCTTGTGCTTTATCTTGGCCAGTGCCGGCACAGGGGAAAGCGCGGTGGATGCCGCCAGAGCACCGGCAGCCATGACGAAATGGCGCCGTCCTAAACCGGCATTGAAGGGCTTTGTCATTAATGCGACCTCCGCGCTGTGGCTAAGACCAGACTGCGGACTCGGCAGATGGCCGTTTTTTGACTGTTCGGGATGCTTGGTCGCAAGGATTTGCAAGTCAAGGGGCATCGGGGCATTGGTCTGTTCTCGCCCCGGCCATGAAGCCGCACGCGAGCGCTACCACTCTGCTGCAATGCAGCAACCGGCGCTGTACAAAGCAAACAGCAAGCTGAGGCGAGTTTACAGAAATCGGCAAAAGTGACACCGTTGCGCCGCGAAGCTGCTGTGCACAGCTTAGGCGAACGGGGCAACAGACGCTTAGCCATAGGGAGGCAAAAATGGACAGTACGCGCAGGACGTTCGTGGGCATGAGCGCGGCTGTGGCCGCGATCGCGGCAGGCGCCGGCCCTGCTACATCCGCACCGGCTTCAAACGCACTTATTTCGAAAGCCAAAGACAAGTTCTGGGTCGCGGCGGTGACTCCCTGCGACAAGAATTATGAGTTTGATCCCGGTGCCTATCGCGAGCAACTGCAATGGTGGAAGAGCCAGGGCGCCGACGGTGTTTTGGTGTTGGGCACAAATGGTGAAGGCCCCTCGTTTTCCGTTGCCGAGCGCAAAAAGATTGCCGAAACCGCGGTCAGGAACAGGAATGGCCTGGACCTGATCGTCACCACGGGCACGCCCAACTTCAAGGAAACCATCGAGCTGTCTTCGCACGCAGCATCCATCGGCGCTGACAGCCTGTTGATCCAGCCACCCTTCTACTACAAGAACCCGAACCCCAAGGGCCTGATTGAATACTTCCGTCTGGTGTTCGACAAAGTTCCGAACGTTCCGGTCCGATATTACGACATCCCGCAGGTGACGGGCGTGACCATCAGCCCGGCCTTCGTCAGCGAGATGGCGCAGCTGCATCCGAATTTCGTCGGCATCAAGAATTCCCACGGCGTGCCCGAGGAATTCGAGGCGCTTTCAACCCAGACGCCAAAGCGGCTGAATATCATCTCGGGCACGGACAACAACATGCTGGCGGCGCTCAGCCACGGCAATGGCGCGATCCTGGGCTCGGGTAACGTCTACACCAAGCTGGTGGCCAACATTTTTGCGGCACATCGTGCCGGCCAGGATCCCAAGCCCGCCTATGACAGACTGGTGCAGGCGACCGACATGATGAAAGCCAATGGTTATGGCTCCAATTACAACGCGATCAAGTACGCGCTGAACCTGATGATGGGGACAAGCCGCATCAACGTCGCCAGGCCGCCGCACGTGCCGCTGAGCGATCAGGAGA
Organism: Pseudomonadota bacterium; assembly: GCA_048498895.1. Lineage (GTDB taxonomy): Bacteria > Pseudomonadota > Alphaproteobacteria > Micropepsales > Micropepsaceae > Rhizomicrobium. Next base: position 5,989 of record JBEHXB010000072.1, on the reverse strand, counting down.
TGGCGCAGATTCGCAAGGGTGTCACTCAATTGAAGGAGATGACATCCGCGTGATTGTCGTCAGGGACTGGCAGACGCTTCCCGGTGACGCCGACATCGCGCAAGCTTTGCCACAACCACGCCGGGGCTGCGAAAGGAACGCGGCGACGGCTCTAAAGAGTAATCCGCATTCCGTCATAGGCAGGTTCGACATTAGGCGGCAGATCGCGCCACAGCGTCTGATAGTCCATGTCGATATGCATGTTGGTGAGGACTGCGCGTTTTGGCCCAACGCGCGCTATCCAATCCAGCGTGCGCCCCAGATGGGCGTGGGAGGGATGCGGGCGACGGCGAAGCGCATCGACGATCCAACATTCGACGCCGGCCAGCACCTCAAATGCATGATCGTCCAGCACGTCAACGTCCGGGCAATAGGCAAAATGGCCAAAACGGAAGCCCAGGCTGCGGATGTGCCCATGTCCCACCCCGAAGGGGAGCACCGGCACTGCCCCGCCGGCGCCCCGGATGTCGAACAGTGCGAACGGCTCAGGCAATTCATGGGCGTTCAAGATAGGCGGATAACCGCTACCCGGCGGCGCCTCGAAACAATAACGGAATTTAAGCATCAGGCTCTCTAGCGCCGTCCGATCGGTCCACAGATCCACGCGGTGACCCAAATTCATGGCCACCACACGCAAATCGTCCAAGCCGTGGGTCTGGTCGGCATGATCGTGGGTGATAAGAACGCCATCCAGCCTGCCTATTCCGCCTGCGATCAGTTGTTCACGCAGGTCGGGCGTGGTATCGACCAGCACGCGTGTCTCGCCTTCGGAAGACCGGCTGGTCATTAGAATGGAAGAACGGGTACGCCGGTTTTTGAGCTCGCCCGGATCGCAGTCGCCCCAGTTGGCGCCGCCCTCGGCGATACGCGGCACGCCGCCGGAAGACCCACATCCCAGAATTCGAACTTCAAGTGTCATGGCGGCGAACTCATACGGGGCGCCGGGACTTGCTGAACAGGCCGAAGAAATTGTCCGTCGTGGCCGCAGCCAGTTCGTCGGACGAGATATCCTTCAACCGAGCCAGCATTTCCGCCGTGTGCACGACAAAGGCCGGTTCGTTAGTGCTGCCGCGGTGCGGCACAGGCGCCAGAAACGGAGCATCGGTCTCCACCAGTAGCCGGTCCAGCGGCACCGTGGCGACGACATCACGCAAAGCCCCAGAATTTTTAAACGTCGCAATGCCGGAAACGGAAATGTAAAACCCCAGCGCCAGCGACGCATCAGCCAGACGCTGGCTACCCGTGAAACAGTGGATCAGGCCGGTAAAGGCGCCCCTGCCCATCTCGTCTTCCAGAATGGCAATCGTATCGTCGTCGGCATTGCGGGTGTGTACGATCAGAGGCAGGCCGGTTTGACGCGCGGCCTCGATATGGGCGCGGAAATTCTGCCGCTGTGATTCGCGCGGGGAATGTTCGTAATAATAGTCCAGGCCCGTCTCGCCGATGCCGACCACCTTGGGGTGGCTCGCTGCCTCGACCAGCGCCGCGGCACTGCCTAGCAGTTCTTTTTCCGATTCATGGGGATGCACGCCGACGCTGCACCAAACATCGGAAAATTTCTCGGCCACGGCGCGCACGCCGGGAAAGCGTTTCAATTCCGTGCCGATGGTCAGACAGGTACCAATGCCCGCGGCACGCGCCCGCGCCACGACCGCGTCGACGGAGTGCTGAAGTTCCGGAAAATCAAGATGGCAATGACTGTCTACCAGCACTAGAGCATACCTCGCCGCGCCACCGATGCCAGGTCCCGCGCGGCCGTCAGAACGATCTGGCGGGGCTCCAGGTTCAGCGCCCGGGCCCGCGTGAAGTTCCGTTCGATGCGGGCAAGCAACTGTACCCAGCGACGCAGGTGAACACCGCCAAATTCCGCGCGGCCACGAATACGCGCCGCCAGCGCTTCGCCCAGGAAACCGCCAAATTGCTCAAGCCCTTCCGGTATCCGCATCAGCTTTTCGCCAAGCGCCAAAAGGGCAATCACGTCGGGGGCGGAAGCCTGCTCGATCAGATGGTCGGCCTCTTGCGCCAGGGCCGCGCCGTCGCCGCTGGCCAGTGTGAGACCCGCGCCGATGCTGCCGGCCGCCAGCCGCGCCAGCGCGGCGCGTTCCTCCCCTGTGCTGCCCGGCAGATGATGCCGCAGAAGCCGGTCCATGGCCGCATCGTCCAGCGGACGAAGGAGCAGCCGCTGGCAGCGCGAGCGAATCGTGGGCAACAACCGTCCAGGCATGTTGGACACAAGCAGCAGCAAAGCATTGGCCGGCGGTTCTTCCAACAACTTCAGCAGCGCGTTGGCAGCATTCTCGTTCATGTCGTCGGCGGTATCGACGATGGCCACCCGCCATCCACCGGCACCCGAGGTCATGCCGAAGAAATCGGCAAGGCGGCGGATCTCGTCCACCGACAACACGGTCATCAGCTTTCCGGTGCGTGGGTTGACCGCCCGGCGCAGCGCCAGCAGGCCGGGATGGGACTGGGCCATGATTTGACGAGCAGCGGCGGCGGTAAACGGCACGCTCAGATCTTCCGGTCCCTCCGTAGTGGCGCCGTGGGCCATAAGATAGCGGGCGATGCGATAGGCCAGCGTTGCCTTGCCGACGCCCGGCGGGCCGCTGATCAACCATGCGCTTGGCGGCCGGCCGGTCCTCAAGGCACGTGCGGCGCGCGAAAGCGCCACATCCTGGCCTTCCAAGGTGAAAGTTTCGCGCGGATGGGAAAATCCGTCGATGCGGTCGCTGTCTATGGATTCCGCCGGGACATTACGCTTGGCCATGAGGCCCTTATAAATGGAAATGGCCGGCCACGGCCTCAAAAATCGCGTTCGCGACGGCATCTTCGCTGCCAGAGGCATCGATCACGCGGCAGCGGTCGGGATTGCGTCGCGCAATCTCCAGAAATGCCTGCCGCAACCGCTCGTGAAATTCGGCGCCGAATTTCTCGAAGCGGTTCTCCCCGGCCGCGCGCATCTTGGCCCGCTTCAGCCCGATGCCGGTATCCAAATCCAGGATCAAGGTGAGGTCCGGCTTGAAATCGTCCAGCACGGCGCTGTCGATCCGACGGATGGTTTCCCGATCCATCCCTCGCCCTGCCCCTTGATAGGCAAAGGTGGAATCGCTGAAACGGTCAGTGATCACCCATGTGCCCGCCAGCAGGGCGGGGCCGATGGTGCGTGTGACGTGGTCGGTCCGGGCGGCGTAGGCGAGCAAAGTCTCAGTCATGGCATCCCACCGGCCGGGCTCGCCGTTGACCATCAGGGCACGAATTTCCTCTGCACCCGGCGAGCCGCCCGGCTCGCGTGTGGTAAGTACGGAGATTCCCCGTTTCTGGAGTGTCGTCGCCAGACGGCGCACTTGGGTGGACTTTCCAGTCCCCTCGCCGCCTTCCAGGCTGATGAAGCGGCCGGTCATGGGACTATTTCGGCCAGAACTTGCGCTTGGCCGCCTGCCACAGGCCCCGGATGAAGCCGACATGTTCCACCGGCTGCGCGGCGTAGACCGGCACCGACAGTGCGGGGAAATCCGGTGCTGTCACCGTCAGTATACCCACCTTCTGACCGGCGGCGATCGGCGCCTTCAGGCCCGGATTGTATTTCATCTGCAGCTTCATCCTGGCATGAGAGTCGACCTGCATGGTGACATTGAAATTCTGACGCACTGTCACCGGTACGGTCTCTTCAACCCCCTCCAGGACCGGCGCCCTGCCGACCACCTGCCCCGCCTTTGCCACGGGATAGGAGCGGAATTCCCGGAACGCGAGATCCATCACCCGCCCCGCTTCCTCGGCGCGCTTGATATTTGGAAAATAGTCATTGTGATATTGGGGATAGCGCAATCCATTAAGAACCAGGATAAGGCGCTGCCCGTCCCGCTTGGCCGAGATTGTGATGCCGTAACCCGCCGAATCGGTATGGCCCGTCTTCAGCCCGTCGGCACCTGGCAGCTTGCCCAGCACCAGGTCTCGGTTGGGCTGATGAATGCCATGCCAGACGAACTCCTTCTCGCTGAAATAGTGATAATATTGCGGATAGTCGTTGATCAGGTGGCGGGCCAGCTTGGCCAGGTCCAGTGCGCTCATCAGCTGGCCCGGCGGTTCCGGAAGGCCATCGGGATTGACGAAGGTCGACTGTTGCAGGCCCAGATCCTTCGCTCGCTTATTCATCATGCCAACGAAGCCTTCGACGGTGCCGCCCAGGGCCTCAGCGACCACCACACAGGCGTCGTTGCCCGACTGGATGATGATGCCGCGGATCAAATCCTCCACCGGGATGCGGCTTCCCAATTCCACGAACATCTTGGAACCGCCGGTCCGCCACGCGCGCTCGGACACCGGGAAGGTATCGGTCAGCTTGACCCGCCCGTCCTTCAACCGCTGGAACAGGAGTTCGATAGTCATCAGCTTCGACATCGAGGCCGGCGGCATCGGCACCATGCCGTCCTTTTGCCAAAGCACCTGGCCAGTGCTGGCATCCATCAGGAGCGCATGTTCGGCACTGGTTTCGATAGCCGCCCTGGCAGGCAGTGACGCGGCAGCAAAAATGCAAAAAACAAGTGCAAGGTGTCGCAGCATGCAGTCTCCGGATTTACTGATCGACGACGATCTGGGCGTCGTTGGCACCCGCGCCGTTGATGTGGGCCAAAGCCGCATCAGCTTCAGCGACATTGGAAAGAGGACCGGTCCGAACTCTATAAAGGGTCTGCCCCCCGCGCTGAAGGGTGGAGATACGCAAATCCCCGCCAACTTTTGATAAAAGCGTCTTGGCGTTCTGCAGCCTGGAAAAAGCGCCCACTTGCACATAAAGATGAGTCATGGCGGGGACCGGGAGCTTGGTCACCTTTCCGTCAGGTTGATTATCTGCAAACATTTCGGCCGGAATGGGCGTCGGACGCGGCATGGCCGGCGAGGTCGCAGGCGCGACCACCTTGGCGCCGGGAATAGAGTTAAGCGCGGTACTGTCGACCTTTCCGCTGGGCGCGGCCGGCAATGCGGTGGCGATATCCGCCGGCGTCTCGTCGAGCGATCCACCGCCTTCCAACGCTGCCCGGCCCAGGTAGGTGACGCGCACCCGCGCGGTCCCGGTTTGCACTACGTCCAGCAATTCAGCAGCCCGGCGAGACAGATCGATGATGCGCCCTCGCGCATAGGGCCCGCGATCGTTCACCCGCACCACAATGGACTTGCCGTTTTCCAGATTGGTGACCCGAACATTTACCGGCATCGGCAGGGTACGGTGAGCGGCAGTCACAAGATCGCCATCATATATCTCGCCGTTGGCGGTCCGTTTCCCGTAAAAAGTAGGACCGTACCAGGACGCGATCCCGGTTTCGTCATAGTCGGGCTGTTCGCGCGGGTAGTACCAGACATTATCGATCTGGTATGGACTGCCCACCTTGTAGACGCCCGCCGATTTGGGAATCGTGACCGTGTGGTCGACCACCGGTTGCGGCGCCGGCGCGCTGGTACAGGCCGCCAGCAGACCCAAAAGCGACACAGCGGCCAGAAGCCGAATTCTGAACAATCCCGTCACGTTTCGATTCGTCCTTTGCGAGACGCTAAAGGATGCGGCCCGCTATCGCAAAAAGTCTTTGATGTTCCCGCAGTAACACTGCTCACCTCCCCCTGGAAGTTGCCTGCATGGAGATCCGTGCCCTCCTTGGAGGCATCCAGCCTGATCGCGCCCTGCACGGCGAGACGCCCCTGCACAAGCATCAATTACCGGCAGGGGCAATTGCCTCGCGGTCGGGGGTCCTGTATCTCCCCCGAGATGGATGGGTGGCCGAGTGGTTTAAGGCAGCGGTCTTGAAAACCGCCGGACCTGCAAGGGTCCCGTGAGTTCGAATCTCACCCCATCCGCCAATGTGGGAAGGGAAATGTCCAGACCTCTTGTTGCCGTAACCTTTGGCGATGTCTCAGGCATCGGGCCGGAACTGGTGACCAGGTTGGCCGCCGATACCGAGGC